>JALYWZ010000862.1:0-2095 GCA_030852505.1 Myxococcota bacterium
CCCCCGCCCTCCGCTGCAACATCAGCGCCGCCACCCGCGCCGCCCCCGAGCGAGCCCGCGAAGTCCCCCTTCAAAATCGATCGCTCCGACCCATGGAAATGACCTCCCGAGCGCTCGCCCTGGCACTGCTATTTGGCTCTGCCCCCGCTCTCGCTGCCGAGCCGCCGCCGGGCGCGGCCCCTGCCGTCGAGTCGCCCGAAGCGGCCGGAGCAACCGAAGCGCCTCCCGCGAGCTCGGAGTCGGGTCCGGACATTTCCTCGCAGCTCCGCGAAGCGTCCGAGCGCTACCAGCGCGCGCTCAAGAGCTACGACGACGGCAACTTCGACGCCGCCCTCGTCGAGTTCCGCCGCGCCTACGAGCTCGCCCCCACCTTCCGCATTCTCTACAACCTCGGCGTCGTCAGCCTGGAGCTCCGCGACTACGCGAGCGCGCTCGGCTACTTCGAGCGCTATCTGGTCGACGGCGCCGCGTCGATCTCCGCCGAGCAGCGCGCCGAGGTCGAGCGGAAGATCCGCGACCTGTCCACGCACGTCGCGCACGTCACGGTCGTGGTCGATCTACCCGGCGCCGAGATTGCCGTCGACGACCGCCCGGTCGGCGCCTCGCCGCTCGCGGCGCCGTTGCGCATCAACGCCGGCACACGAAAAATTTCGGCGCGCGCCAGCGGACGCGTGCCGGATGTGCGCGTGATCGAGCTCGCGGGAGGCGATTCGGCGCGCGTCGAGCTCAACCTGACGAGCCCCCGCACCCCCGTGGACGTGCTGCCGCCGACGAGCGTCGAGCCGCCCTCGCGCCCGGTGCCCTGGCTCGCCTGGGGCGGCACCACGGTCTTGACGGGCGCCGCGGTGATCGTCGGGCTGCAAGCCGTCGCAGCCGACCGCGATTACGACGACGCGCTCGACACGCCGGGTACGTCACGGAAGCGCCTCGACGACGCCGACGCCAAGGCCACGCGCCTGAGCGTCGCCGCGGACGTGCTCGGCCTCGGCGCGCTCGCGCTCGGCGGCTACGCGCTGTATCTGACGCTGCACCCGGGCGAGTCGGCTCCCCACGCCGCAGCGCTCGAGCTGGGCCTGGTCCTGGGACCGCGGGGCGCGCGCCTCCGCGGCTCGTTCTGAGCGCCCGAGCCGAGCCCGAGCGCCGGCCCTTGTCGCCCCGGAGCGGACCGTCTATGACCGTCCGAGTGTCGGGGGAAGGATCGACGAGCATCCGGGACGGCGCACACACAGGTTTGGCTCGTGTCCCCGCGGCCGCGTGACAGCGCGTTCGCTTCGTCGAAAAGGAAAAGCCGATGACCTCAGGCAAGACCGACAAGAAGCTCGAGCTCAAGGTAAAGCGCGTGTTGAAGACCAGCGTTCGCGGTGGCGTCACCAAGTACTCTGGGGAGATCGTCGCCGGCAGCGCCGTGGTGCAAACGCTGCCCCAGAGCGAAGAGGGGCAGTCCGCCGTCGCCTCATCGAAGCGCTCCGGCAGCTACGGCAGCCGCATGCCCACGGACGTCGGTGGCGCGATCAGCGGCATCGTCGGTGGTGGCGGCTTCAACGCCTCCCACTGATGTCCCTACTAAAGGATCCTCACACGCTGCCCTTGGCCTGCCCCTCGCCGCTCCACGAAACGACCTCTGGCGCTGCACGTAACTGCGCTGTGCCGGCTCGCTCTGCGTTAGACTCGAGACCCCTCCGCGCCCTGCATCCGGCGCGAGCCGCCAAAGAAGGTTACCCCCATGGACTCCATCGAACTCAAGAAGCCGCTCGATCTCAAGGTTCGCCGCGTCCTGAAGACGAGCCTGCGCGGCGGCACTGCCCGCACGCAGATCGCCGGCGACATTTCCAACAACATCTCCGCTACGTTCGAGACTGCGCCCAATCCGCTGCCGCCTCTGCCCGATAACAGCGGCATCCCGAACTCGGCGACTGGCCCCGGCGGTGAGGGTGGTTCGTACAAGAGCCGCGGCGCCACCAGCAAGCGCTGACGCGAGCGCGCGCGGCTTCGAGCTCGGCCGCCGCTACGAGGACTCCGGGTTCTTCGTTCTGCGAAGTCCCCTGTTGTCCTTCGACGAGCTCGTCGGTTGGTCCGAGCGCGAGGCCCGCGCGCT
>JALYWZ010000862.1:2105-2858 GCA_030852505.1 Myxococcota bacterium
CGCGACGAGCTCGTCGCTCGCTTGCGCCGCGCCTTCGACCGGCCCGAGCTGCGTGAAGCGCTGCTGTTCGCCTCTCCCGAGCTCGAACAGCGGCTGGCGGCCTGGCTCGAGGGCAAGAGCTCGGACCCCAAGCTGGATCGCACCTTCGCTCGCTACTACTCGCGAGCAGCGAGTCGCTCCACGCCGTTCGGTCTGTTCGCGGGCATCTGCGTGGGCACGATCGCCGAGCACGATTCGCTCGCGCTGGGCCCGATTTCGAGCCACCGGCGCCACACCCGGCTCGGCATGGCTTCCCTGCTCGGCCGGCTGCGCGAGCTTTCCACGCGAGAAGACGTCATCCCCCGCTTGCGCTTCGAGCCGAGCTCGACGCTGTACCGCGCTGCCGGGCGGATCCGCTTCGCCACGCTCGCGATCGACACGAAGCTCGGCGTCGCCCCCTCCTACCCGGTGATCGACGTCGAGCCGACGCCGCACCTCGAGGCCGCCCTGTCCCGCGCTCGCGAAGGCGCGACGCTCGGCGAGATCGCCGCGGCGCTCGTCACTCCCGAGGTAGACGCGGAGCGCGCCGAGTCATTCGTGCGCGAGCTGGTCGAGCATCAAATCCTGGTGCCCTGCTGGATCCCGCGCATGAGCGGGCCCGAGCCGTTCGAAGCGGCGGCCGCAGCGTTGCGCGACGCCGGGCTAAGCTCGGAGGCCGACTCGCTCGCGGCCACGACTCGCAGCCTGGACGAGCTCGACCGCGCGCCTCCGGAG
>JALYWZ010000863.1 GCA_030852505.1 Myxococcota bacterium
CACGCGCATCGGCGTGTCGGCCTCGAACACCGGGCGGCCGGTGAGCAGATAAAAGGCGACGCAGCCGAGCGAATACAGATCGGCGCGGCCGTCGAGCTCGTGTCCCAGGGCTTGTTCGGGCGCCATGTACTGGGGCGTGCCCATCAAGCCACCCGCCTGGGTGAGACCGGCCTCGGCGGGCAGCGACTTCTTCGAGGTGCTGTCGTCTCCCGTGATCGACGGCAGCTGGGCCGACTGAGCGCGCACCAGGCCGAAGTCGAGCACCTTGACCACGTCCACCTCGTCGGCCTGCCGGCACAAGAACAGGTTCGCGGGCTTGATGTCGCGGTGCACGAGGCCGGCGTCGTGGGCTTCGGCGAGCGAGTTGCAGGCCTGGAGCAGGATCTGGATCACGCGCGCGGCCGGCTGCGGGCCGTGGCTCTTGGAGAGCGACTCGAGGTCGAGGCCGTCGAGCAGCTCCATCACGTAGAAGAACGTGCCGTCCTCGGCCACGCCGTAGTCGAAGATCTCGATCGTGTTGCGCGAACGCAGCGAAGCCAGGGTCTCGGCCTCGCGCCGGAAGCGGGCCCGGCCCTCCTCCGCGAGCTCGGCGCTGAGCTCGGGGTTGATGAGCTTGATCGCCGCCTCGCGCGCCAGGAGCCGGTGCTCGGCCTTCCACACCTCGCCCATGCCGCCCCGTCCGAGGCAAGCCACGAGCCGGTAACTGCCGAGCTCTCGGGCCGCGCGCTTGGCTTGCTGCGCGTCGGCGCGCGCCTCCGCGGCCTCGCGCCGCACCCGCACGATGTGCCGCGCAAACAGCAGCCCCGCGAGCGCCGCAGCGATCACCGACAGCGTCGAGATGATCAAGCTATGGCGCTCGTAAGCGTAGAGGCTGCGGAGGAAGTGCGTCTCGGCCGCGAAGTAGGCGACGAACCAGGGCAGCGACTCGTCGGCAGATGCCGGTGCGATCGCCACCAGGTAGCTCTCGCCGCCCGCCTCCACGCCGACGATCGACGACTGCAGCGAGCCCGGCTCTTTCACACGAGCGAAGAAGGCCGAGAGCAGCGGGTCGTTCAGATCTTCGTAACGCAGCGGGCGATCGGAGCGCAGCGGCAGTTTCTCGATGCGCGCGGCGGCGTGCGGGTAAGCGAGCACCGTGCCGTCGGTCGCGTACAGAAGCGCGCGGACGCCGGAGTTTTCGCGCGCGTGGAGGTGCCTGGACAGCACGTTCACGTCGAAGTCGACCGTGATCACCGCGTGCAGCCGGCGGTCCGCGCCCCTGCCGGTGTACACGGCCTCCGCGCGCGTGATGCCGGTGTAGTGCGTCAGATAGAAGGGATAAGGCGGTGTCCAGACGCGGCCACCGCGCGCGATCGCCAGCTGGTAGAAATCGCGCGTGCGCGGGTCGTAGCGTGTCTGTTCTCGGGCAAAGGGCTCGAGCTTGCCGCGCGGTCCGAAGTCGAAGCGCCGCACCTCGGTGCCGGCCGCAACGACGCGGCTGTCCTGAAAGCGCAGCGTGCGGTCGTTGTCGAGGTACGCACCCTGAAAGGTGCCGTCGGGGAAGCTGGCGCTGACGTATGCGACGCCCGGCCGGCCGTGCATCAGGTCTGCGAGCTCGTGGGCGAAAGGTTCGAACGGCTTGCTCGGGTCGTGCGCGAGCGTTGCGACCGACAAGCGGTCGAGCACGGGCTCGGCCTCGGCCAGAACCTGGCGCAGGTTGTCCGCGACGAGCTCGGTCTGCTCGGAGAGCCGCTGGCGGGTGACCTCGATGTTGCTGCCGCGCAGCGCGCGGTCACCCGCGAAGGTGAGCACGATGCCGACCAGCGCCACCAGGCCGGGCACGATCAACGAGATCGCGAGCGGCGAGGCGAGCGCTGTCCCGAACCGCGAGCCGCCTCTCTGAACCGGAACGGTGGGCTGTGGCGCACGCGTCTGCGCGTCGGCCAGGCTCCTGTTCATGCCGCCATGCTAGCCGGTTTTCGGAGAACTCTCTCGAGCAGCAAATAGACCCCTAGGCCGAGAGCGCTCACGACCAGCCCGAAAACGCCGTAAACCACCGAGACCGCCACCCCCTGGCTGCCCGAAAGGCCGGCCGCGCCGAACAGCACCGCGCTCGCGCCTTCGCGGAAGCCCCAGCCGCCGCCGAAGCTCGGAATCGAGGAGGCGGTCAGGATCAGGGGGCCGACCCAGACCAGCTGGGAGAAGTGGAGTGGGACGCCGATGGCCAGCGCCGCGATGTGGAACTGAAGCAACGTGACGGCCACGAAAGCGAACGACAGCGGCAGGTGCGCCGCGACCTGGCGTGGATGGAGCAGCACCCAGGCCACGCGGCGCAAGGAACGCCGCGCGCGGTCGAACATGCCCGTCTCGGGGGCGAAGCGATCGAGCGCGTACCAGGACGCCGCCACGAGCGCGGCGATGCCCGCGACCACTCCGCCGAGGACGCGCGGTTCGACGAGCTGTTGCGTGAGCACGAGCGGCGCGCTGAACGCCACGCACAGCCAGTAAGCGACCTGTCCGGAGGCGCGATCGACGGCCAGCGCCTCGACCGCGCGCAACACGCTCGTCGATTCCGAGGTTCGGGCGTGGCGCAGCGCCCGCATTCCGTCGCCGGCCAGGCCCCCCGGGACCACTTGATTCACGAACACCGAGAGCGCGTACTCGCCGAGCGCGCGCCGGAACTCCAGGGGCAGACCGAGCGCTCGCGCCACGACCGTCCAGCGCCACGCCAGCAGCGAAAGCTGAACGAGGTGCAGCCCGAACGCTGCGAGCAGCCAGCTCGGCTCGATATCTGCGAGCTCGGAGACGACCGAGCGCGTGTCGACCGCGAGCAGGCACGCGGCGAGCAGCGCGGCGCTGAGCGCGAGCTGGAAGG
>JALYWZ010000209.1 GCA_030852505.1 Myxococcota bacterium
ACGACCCTCCCACCGAGCCTTCCCCACCGGACGAAACCGGCGGCACGAAGGGGACGAGCGCTGGAGCAAGCGGAAGCTCGGTCGAAGATGCGGGATTCGACCCGACCGCGGACGTCGAAGTGCGGGGTCACATTTTCGAGCCCGAACAACTCGAACCGCTGGACGCTTCGGCGCTGAGCGTACCCGACGGCTTCGTCGTGACGAAGGCCGCCGAGAACCTCGGTAACGCCCGGATGATCGCCGTCGCCGACGACGGGACCGTGTACCTCACGCGCCGGCAGCAAGGCGACGTCCTGATGCTGAAGGACGAAGGCGACGGCAGCTTCGCGGCTCCCGTGCAGGTCGCGGCGCGTCCGGGGCTCCACGGCCTCGCGCTCCACGACGGGAAAGCCTACCTGGCCACCGCGCACGAGGTCTTTCGCGGCGACGTGCTGGAGGACGGGAGCTTCGGCCCGCTCGAGATGATCATTCACGACCTGCCCGCGGCCGGGCAGCACAATACACGCACGCTCGCAGTCGGGCCCGACGAGATGCTCTACATCAGCATTGGCTCGACGTGTAACGAGTGCGAGGAATCCAACCCCGAAAACGCGACGATACTCCGCGGCTCACTCGACGGAAAGCAGCGCGCGATCTGGGCGACGGGCTTACGCGACACGATCGGCTGGGGCTGGCACCCCGAGACCGGCGAGCTCTGGGGCATGGATCACGGCATCGACTGGCTGGGCGACGGCATCCCCCCCGAAGAGCTGAACGAGATCGAGCGCGGCAGCCGCTACGGCTGGCCGTACTTCTGGGGCGACAACGGCATCAACCCGCGGCTCGACCCGCCGCCGCCGCTGACCAAGCAAGAGCTGATGGAGACGGCCGTCCCGATGGTGCTCGGGTACACGTCCCACGCGGCGCCGATGCAGCTCGCTTTCTACGACGGGCCGCAGTTCCCCGAAGAGTATCGCGGCGACGCGTTCGTCTCGATGCACGGTTCCTGGAACCGCAAGCCGCCCGCCGGCTACGAGGTGGTGCGGATTCATTTCGAAAACGGACGTCCCCAGTCGATCGAGCCCTTCGTGACCGGCTTCGTCACGGCCGAGGGCGAGCACGGTAGGCCCTGCGGGAATGCCGTCGCCCAGGACGGCTCGCTGCTGTTCACGGACGATCGCAACGGCGTGCTGTACCGAGTCGCGTACACGGGCGAAGGCAACGGCCTGCCGAAGTCGGTGATCCCCGCGGGGCCGATGCTGGAACAGGCCGCGCGCGGCCACGATGTCCCGCTCGCGATGGATCGCCCCGAAACTGCGGCGGAAGAGCTGATCGAGGTCCGGTCGGACGCCTTCTCCGACGAGGAGGCGATCCCGGTCGAGTACTCCGCGTACGAGCAAAACGTGAGCTTCCCCCTCAGCTGGTCCGCGGGGCCCGACGGCACCCGCTCCTACGTGCTGATCGTCGAGGACCCGGACGCCGCGATGCCGAAGCCGTTCGTGCATTGGGTCGCCTGGAACATCCCTGCGGACGTGACCGAGCTGCCCGAAGGCCTGCAGAAGCAGGAAATGTTGAGCGAGCCCGAAGGGCTGCGGCAAGGGGTGACGTCGCGGGGAACGATCGGCTACCTCGGCCCGCGCCCGCCCGCAGGGGACGAGCCGCATGCCTATCACGTGCAGATCTTCGCCCTCGACCGGATTCTGAGTGTGCCGCTCTCCGGCGCCGAGCGCGATCAGGTCCTCGCGGCCGCCAGCGGCCACGTCCTCGCCCGCGGCGAGCTCATCGGAACGTTCGCGCGTCCCGATGAGCAGGTCTCACGCCCCTGAAATTTCTACCAAGACGGACACACCATGAGCACACCCCCAGAGCCCAAACCGCACGCAGAGACCCGCAAGCGCCAGACGACTTATCTGGTGGGAGCCGCCGTGATCATCGCCTCCGCCATCGCCGCGCTCGTCTTGTTCGATCGTAGTGGCGCGGAGCGTCAGGAGAATCGTGGCCGCTCGAACGAGGAACAACTGGAAAAGCCCGGGGCCGTCAACCCCGCCGCGACTGCCGAATAGCTAGGAAGCGAGGCAAAACGCGCCACGCCTGCCATACCCCGGAGTGAGATCCGTGCTTGTCGGATCGAGCGGCCCGCGTAGAGTACGCCCGCATTGACCGGGTCCGTCGCACAAGTCTCGGAGCTCCAGAGCTGCATTCGCGATCTGCTGAGTCTGCTCGCGTTGCCGAGCCTCTGGTCCGGTCGCGAGCCGCGCGAGGTGGCAGCGCTGCTCTTCGACTCACTCCGCGCGATCCTTCCCATGGATTTCGCGTACGTGCGCGTGGGGCAGCCGGGCTCCGACGAAGAAGTCGAGCTGCTCCAGCTCGGGGACCGGGACGAGACCCTGCGTGCCACGGAGCTGCTCTCGTCCCTGGGCGCCGCACGCACGGGCGGCGGTACGATCCCGGACGGCCCGCTGCGCGGAGGCCACGTCTTTCACGTGCCGCTCGGGTGGTACGGCGGCACGGGCGAGCTTTTGGTCGGCTCCCGACACCCCGAATTCCCGACGCCGATTCACGTCGTGCTGATGCGCGCGGCCTCGAGCTTGCTGCAGGGCGGGATCCAGACCGCCAATCTGAATCGGGCGAGCGTGGCGGCGAGCCGCGCCAAGGACGAGTTCCTGGCGATGCTCGGGCACGAGCTCCGAAACCCCCTCTCCCCGATCGTCTCTGCGCTCGAGCTGCTCAAGAACCGCGAGTCTCAGTCGAAGGAAGTGGTGATCATCGAACGACAGCTGCAGCGCGTCCTGAACCTGGTCGACGACTTGCTCGACATCGCGCGCATCACGCGCGGCAAGGTCGAGCTGCACAAGACCCCGGTCGAGCTCGCCACGATCATCGGCGGCGCCGTGGAGATGACCGCGGTGCTGATCGCAGAGCAGCGACACTCGTTCTCGGTCGACGTGCCGAGCTCGGGCCTGGTCGTCGATGCGGACCCGATGCGCCTGACGCAGGTGATCTCGAACCTGTTGTCGAACGCCGCCAAGTACACGCCTTCCGGCGGCCACATCCGCATCGCAGCCAAGGCTTCGAACGAGCAGATCGAGCTCAGCATCACCGACACCGGCGTCGGCATCCCGAAGCACCAGCTGCCGACGATTTTCGACCTGTTCGTGCAGGGCAAGACCACGATCCACCGCCGTGAGGGCGGGCTCGGCATCGGGCTTGCCGTGGTCAAAAACCTCGTGCAAATGCACGGAGGCACGGTCGAAGCCTTCAGCGAGGGCCCGGGCAAGGGCACCGAGTTCCGGATCCGGTTACCGCGGTCGCAGCAATCCGCGTCGCGGCCGCCTCCGCCGGTGGCCAGCGTCTCGAGTTCCGCTGCGGCCCGGCATCGTATCCTCGTGGTCGACGACAACCAGGACGCGGCGGAGCTTCTGACGGAGGTGCTGCGCCTGGAGGGGCACGAGGTCGAGTTTGCGCTCGACGGCGGGCAGGCCCTCGAAAAACTTTCGAGCTTTCGCCCGTCCGTCGCGATCCTCGACATCGGCCTACCGGGCCTCGACGGCTACGAGCTCGCCGACCGCGTTCGGGCGCAGCTCGCCCCGCATTCGGTGACTCTGATCGCCCTGACGGGTTACGGGCAGGCCCACGACCGCGAACGCAGCCGGCGCGCCGGCTTCGCCGTGCATCTGGTGAAGCCGATCGATCTGAGAAGTCTGATCACCGCGCTGCCTTGATGGTGAAATCGCCCACGGCGTACAGCGCGATCCAGTGCGACACTCGGGCCCATGTCGCAGAGTCGCTCCCTCGCTGAATCGCAGATGCGCGGCCACTACCATGCTTGTGCCTTCGTGCGCGGGCCGGACGAGGAGCGTGCGATCATCGAGCCTTTCTTCGCCGAAGGCATGAAGCGCGGTGAGAAGGCCGTGTACATCGTCGATCCGGAGCAGCGCGACCGACACGACGCAGCGCTGCGCGAGCTCGCGCCCAAGGACGAGCTGCTCGACGTCACCAGCTGGGACGAGGCCCACTTGAAAGGCGGCCGCTTCGACGCGGTGCGAATGATGGCGCTGCTCGAAGAGGCGATCGCGGCTCACGCGGTGACCGGTAATCCCCCGATGCGCCTGGTTGGACAGATGGGCTGGATCTTCTCCGCGCCGCCCGGCATCGAGGATCTGGTAGCTTACGAGGCGACCGTGAACGAGGTGCTGAACCGCGGCAAGACGCCGACGGTCTGCGTTTACGACGTGAGGCGCCTGCGCGGGTCGATGATGATGGACTTGCTGCGGGCGCACCCGCTCACGATCATGAACGGCGTCCTGCACGAGAACCCGTTCTACACGCCCGCTCCGCAGATGCTGAGCGAGATCCGGAGCCGCCGCGAAGCCCGCGCCTCCTGAGCCTCAGCTCGGCGACGCCGCCGCGAACAGGTTCGAGCTCTGAAATTGGCGCTGCGGGCGTCCGAACAGGTAGCCCTGGAGCAAGTCCGCGCCCAGCGCTTCCAGAGTGTCGCGCTCTGCCAGGGTCTCGACCCCTTCGCAAACCACGCTCGTTCCCAGGTCTTCGCGGCACACCGCGATCATCGAGCGGACGATGCTCGCCTTCTTGGGCGCGCTGTCGATGCCGCGGATCAGCGACATGTCGAGCTTGGCGATGTCGGGCTCGAGCTGACTGAAGCTCGCGAGGCCCGCGTAGCCCGCGCCCAGGTCGTCCACCGCGATCCGAAAGCCGAGCCGCCGCAGCTCGTCGATGCGTTGGCGTAGATCGCCGATTCGGTGCAGCGACGCGCGCTCGGTGATCTCGAGCACGATCCGCTCGGCAAACGCCGAGAGCGGCGCGGAATCCGAGTACAGCTCCTCGTCGGCGACGTCGATGGCATGCAGGTTCACGAAAATCGTCGCTGCCTCGGGCGCGGCCGAGATGCAGCTCGCGACGGAGCGCCGGATCACGCGACCTAGCTCCTGCATTCGTCCGAGCCGCTCGGCGGCTTCCAGGAGCAAACCCGGGTTGTTCAGGGTCGGCTCGGTCGAGCGCACGAGCGCTTCGTAGCCGTACACGGATTGCTCGGACCATTTCACGATCGGCTGGAACGCGATCCAGAGCTCCTCGAGGGCGCGGTCGAAGTGGGCATCGAGGCCGGCAGCGTCGCCGATCAACCACACGCCTTGCTCGCACAGCTCGAGCGCCCGCCGCTTGAGCAGCGCCAGGTGATGCATGCCCACGGCAGAACGCACCACCTCCACGAGCTCGTCGTTGCTGAACGGCTTCGAGAGGTAACGGAACCCGCCGTATTGAACGACCGACATCGCGCTCTCCAGCGTCGGATTACCGGTGATGACGATCACCGGCACGTCCAGATCCCGCTCGCGGATCAGCTTGAGGAACTCGTCGCCGTGGATCCCGGGCATGTTGATGTCCGTGACCACGGCTTGAAACGCCTTGCCGGCTTGCAAAACGGTGAGCGCCGCCTCCGCGCTCTCGACCCCCTGCACCGCCATGCCGGCGCGCGACAGCACGCGCGAGATAGCAGTTCGAACCGGCTCCTCGTCATCCACGACCAGGATCTTGTTTTCGCTCATCGGCCCCTCCGAGAAACGTCTGATTGCACTCGACGGCAGCGCGTCGAGCAAAGCTTCAGTCTGAGCGATCTGGCCGCAGTTTCAAACTCCTACTCTTCGGGGTAGTAGGTCGCAGGTTGTGGGCAGCTCACTTCAAGCAGCGATCAGCGCCTGAAGCGAGAACGCCGCAAGCCGGCGGGCGAGCGCTGTCTTCACGGCGACAGACGCTTCGCGCTCAGAATGAGACGTGACCTTCCCGTCGAGCGACGGCTCGTGGATCGTGAAACACACGGGGAATTCCACCCGAGGTGTCAGGGTACGACGCTTGCTAACTCCGCCGGCAGATGGCTACGGAACTCGTCGGTTGGACAAGCTCGCTCGTTCTGCTGCTCACTATCCTCACGCAGATCGGAAAGCAATGGCGCGAGCGCTCGGCGCGCGGGGTTTCCTCTTGGCTGTTCTTCGGCCAGATCGCCGCCTCGATCGGGTTTACGATTTACAGCTGGCTCGTGCACAACTGGGTCTTCGTCGTCACGAACGCGCTGATGCTGGTGTCCGCGATCGTCGGCGCCGTGATGACGGCGCGGTTCAGAAGACATGGCAACAGAGCCGCGGCAGCCTGAGCCGGCTCAGGCTTTCTGAGCCTGCCCCACGCCGACTTCAGCCGCGTTCTCGCCCTTCTTCGAGGCTTTCGCGTCGTTCGCATCGTTTGCGGGCATCGCGTGCTCGTTCGGTCGCACCTTGCCCCCGTACTTCCGCGAGTAAACCTGGGTGAACTCTGCGCCCAGGAACAGGATCTGGCTCGAATAGTAGACCCAGAGCACGAGCGCCACGAGCGAGCCCGCGACACCGAAGGACGAGGTGGTGCTCGACTTCCCGATGTACATCGCGAGCGCGAAGCGTCCGAGCGCAAACAGGACGGCCGTGAACAGCCCGCCTACCAGCGCGTCCTTCCAACGCAAGATCACGTCGGGCACGATCTTGAAGATCAGCGCGAACAAGAGGGCGGTGACTGCGAGCGCGACCGTGAAGTTCACGACCTGCCACAGCGCCTCGCCGCCGGGCAGATAGTCCTCGAAGAACTTGCCGGTCGCCGCGAGGCCGGCGTTCACGATCAACGAAACCAAGAGCAAGAAGGCCAGCGCCATCACCATCGCAAACGAGAAGAAGCGATGGCGGATGAAGCCGCGAACTCCCTGGTTCGGCTTCGGCTCCACTTCCCAGATCGCGTTCAGCGCGTTCTGGAGCTCGAAGAACACGCCCGAAGCCCCGAACAGCAAGACGGCCAGGCCCAGGATCGTACTCAGGATCCCGGCGCTCGGCTCCTTGGCGTTCGCCGCGATCGACTGGATGGCGCCGCCGGCTTCGTTGCCGACGATCGCGCCGATCTGATTGACTATCTGGCCGCGCGCTGCCTCCTCACCGACCGCGAGGCCCGCGATCGCTACCGACAAGACCAGAAGCGGCGCGATCGACAAGAGGGTGTAGCAAGACAGCCCCGCAGCCAGCCGCGAGGCGTTGTCGTCGCTCCACTCGCTGATGGTTTCCTTCGCAACGGTCCAAGCCTCGCGCAGACGCGGGTGAGAAGACGCGGCCATGCCCGGCTTGGGAGCAACTTTCGTGCTCACCTCGATGACGCTGCTGCCGGGCTAGTCGCGCGCGAGCTCGTACACGCTCGCGCACGCACTGCCCCACGCGAGACCCGCGAGGTAGCCGCCGATCACGTCCGTGGTCCAGTGACGAGACAGGATCAGCTTGCTGCCGGTCACGACGAACGACAGCATGGCCAGAGGACCGCCCGCCCACGGCGCGCTGCCTTCTCGCCACAAGACGTAGCTGGTAGTCACAGCCGTTGCCGAGGTCCGGAGCGCGTGGCCGCTCGGGTAGCTCTGCTTGGACGGATCGTCGTGCTCGGGGTGCTCGGGTGGTGGCCGGCGGAGCGGCACGACGCGCTCGAGCAGCGGGCTCAGCGCGGAGGCACCGACCGACGCACCGACGATGGCTCCAGCCGCGGCGCGCTGGCC
>JALYWZ010000024.1 GCA_030852505.1 Myxococcota bacterium
GCCGTGGCTGAAATCGTGCCCTGGCGCGAGCTTCGGCGCGGGGCCGTCGGCTACGATCTCGTCTACAACCCGCCCGACACGGAGTTCGTGAAGGCGGCCGCCGCTGCGGGAGTGCGCGCGAGCCACGGCCTCGGCATGTTGGTCGGGCAGGCGGCGCTCGCGATCGAGCTCTGGCTCGGTGTGCGGCCTCCGCTCGGTCCCCTGCGCGAAGCGGCGGAGCTCGCCCTCGCCCGGCGGAGGGCAGAGTGAAGGTTCGCCCCGGCAGCGACTACCGGCTGTCTCGCGACGGGCCATGGCCGACCGTCGAGACGCACGGCCAGCTGGCGCCTGCCGAGCGCGAGTGGATCCACACCAACGGCGCCGGTGCCTACGCGATGAGCACGATCTCGCTGATGCATACGCGCCGGCACCACGGCGTGTTGGTCGCCGATCTGCCCGCACCGCTCGGGCGTCACGTGATCATGAGCCACGGCGAGACCTCCGTGACCCTGGGTCCGGAGCGCCGCACGTACCGGATCTCGACCCATCAGTTCCCGAACGTCGCGCCGACGCCCGGTTACCGCTCGCTCGCGAGCTTCGGCCAGCAGCCGTTACCGCGCTGGGTGTTCCGGCTGGGTCAGCACACGCTGGAGCGCACGATGTGCCTGGTGCGCGGCAAAAACGCGCTGATCATCGGCTATCGTCTGCTCGGTCCGAGCGCGGGCTTGCTCAACGTGCGGCCGTTGATGCCGATGCGGCCGGCGGACGCGCTCGTTCAAGAGCACGGCGGCATGATGCAGGTCTTGTCGCTCAAGTCCGGCGCCGTCGAGATGCGTCCCGTTCCGGATCTGCCGCCGGTCGTGTTCGGCCATACCGGCATGTTCATGGGCTCGCCCGATTGGTGGCGACGCTTCGAATACCTCGCGGATCGCAGCGACGGGATCCCGTTCCAGGAAGACATCTGGACGCCGGGCGTGTTCGAGATGCACCTCGAGCCGCAGCGCACCGCGTATCTGGTCGTGGCCGTGGATCGGCTCCCCAACGGCTCGCCTCAAGAGCTGATGGAGCAGGCCGCCAACGCCATCCTGTCCGAAGATCCCGGCGAGGAGCGACCCGCGAGCGTGCGCGCACTGTGGGTCGCGGCCTCCGAGTTCTGCCTCGAGGGTTCCGAGCGGCCGCGTGTGATCGCGGGTTACCCCTGGCACGCCGCGCTGCTTCGCGACTGGGTGATGGCCCTGCCCGGGCTGCACATCGCGCGAAATCGGCTGGATTTGCTGGAGGGCGCGCTCGAGACGTTGCTCAGCGCCCAGCGCGGCGGGCTCTTGCCCGAGCGTTTGCCCGAGCTCGGCGCGCGGCGCAGCAAGAGCTTGCCGGACGCCACGCTGTGGCTGTTCGAAGTCGCGCGCGCGCTCGAGCGGCACTCGGGCGTCGAGCACCATCTGCTCAAGAACCTGCTCTTCCCGGCGCTGGTACGCGCCTTCACGCGCGTTCGCAGCCGAGCGCGCCGCTTGATCTGGCTTTCGTCCGACGGGCTCGTCGCGACCGGAGCGAGCGGCATGGCGCTCACCTGGATGGACGCCAAGGTCGGGCCGCACCTCATCACGCCGCGTCCGGGGCTCGCGATCGAGCATCAGGCATTGTGGTCGCGCGGCACGCAGACGCTGGCTCGCCTCGCCGACGCGTACGGGCACGAAAAGCTCGCCGCGCTGGCGCGCGACTCGGCGGCGCGCGCTCGCAGCGCGTTCCGGGCGCGCTTCTGGTGCCACGAGACCGACTACCCGTACGACTGCTTGAGCGAAGCGAAAGACAGCAGCGACGCCTGGGGTGACACCAGCATTCGCCCCAACGCGCTGATTGCGCTCGCGGTCGATCCGGATCTGTTCGAGCCCTGGCAAGCCCAGGCCGTGCTCGAGCGCGTGCGCTCGGAGCTCTTGACACCGCGCGGCGTGCGCAGCCTGTCGCCGAGCGATCGGCGCTACGTGCCGCAGTTCGCGGGCGACACCGCCGAGCGCGAGGTCGCGTACCATCAGGGCACGGCCTGGACGCACCTGCTCGGCGTTTACGTGCGCGCCGCGCTGCGCCTGGCCCCGGACGACATGGACGTGTACTACGACCTCCGCGCGCTGATCGAACAGGGCGCGGACGACGGCATCATCCTCGGGCAGGTCGGCCAGCTCGCGGACGGAGACGCGCCGCATCGCGCGCGCGGCTGCCCCGTGCAGGCCATCGCCGTGGCGGAGCTGCTGCGGGCGCTGGTCGTGGATTTGGACGTCTGAGAGCCGCCACCTCGAGTTCCGGGTATAGTTCGGCGAGATGGCTTCCCGCGACCTGGCGGCGCTCGGCTATCGCCGCATCGTCATCCTGCTGATCGCTCTGGTCGTCGTACCGACCGCGCTGCTGCTCGCGCTCGGGGTGATCCTGCTGTTCACGGGTGAAGCACGGCTGAATCTGTTGATGGGGATCCTGGTGATGGCCCTGAGCGGCGCGGCCGCCACGGGCGTGATCCTGGTCTGGGTGTTCGTGCGCCGCGAAGCCAACCTATCCCGGCTGCAGAGCGACTTCGTGTCGAAGGTCTCGCACGAGCTGCGCACGCCGCTCACCTCGATCCGGCTCTTCACCGAGACGCTCGCGCTCCGCCGCGGCGACGTCGAAGCCGAGGACAAATGCATCCAGGGCCTGGCGAGGGAAGGCACGCGGCTGCAGGAGCTCATCGATCGCCTGCTCGACTGGGGGCGCATGGAGAGCGGGCGCCGCGAATTCGTCATGAAAGACACGGACCTACGCTCGATCGTCGAGACCGCGGTCGAGGCCTTCGAGCCCGTGCGTGAGCGACGCGCCGTAGAGCTCAACGTGGAGCTGCCGTCCGAGTCGATCACCGTGCACGCAGACCGAGGCGCCGTCTCCGACGCGCTCTTCAACCTGCTCACCAACGCTCACAAGTACGGGGGCGATCCGGCCCGGATCGACGTGTTCGTCGAACAAACGGGCAACGACGTGCGCGTCACGGTCAAGGACAACGGCGCGGGCATCCCCAAGGTCGAGCACAAGCGGATTTTCCAGAAGTTCTACCGCGTGGACGATCGCCTGTCGCGGGTGCGCGAGGGCTCTGGGCTCGGCCTCGCGATCGTCAAACACGTGATGCGGGCACACGGCGGGCGCGTAGAGCTGGAAAGTGATCAGGGGCGCGGCAGCGCCTTCACGTTGGTGCTACGAGCGAGTCCTTGAGGTGGCGGTCGTGACCGGCAAGCACATCTTGATCGTCGAGGACGACGAGAGCATCACCCTCGGTTTGGAGATGAACCTGCGGGCAGAGGGCTATCGCGTGAGCATCGCGGTCGACGGCGAGTCGGCGTTGTCGCGCGCGGCAGAGGGCGACATCGATCTCGCGATCATGGACGTGATGCTGCCGAAGATGAACGGCTTCGAGGTGGTGCGTGCTCTGCGCGAGCGCGGACAAACCGTGCCGATCGTGATGCTCAGCGCGCGCGGCGCCGAGATGGACAAGGTGATGGGCCTCGAGCTCGGCGCCGAGGACTACATCACCAAGCCGTTCGGGCTCGCGGAGCTGTTGGCCCGGATCAAGGCCGTGCTGCGGCGCGACGGGATCGCGCGTCAGAAGGTCGAGCAAATCGTTCGCACCGGCGAGCTCGAGATCAACGCCGGCATGCGCGAGGTGTATCGGGCTGGGGAAGCCGTGGGGCTCACGGCCACCGAGTTCGACGTGCTGTGGTGCCTGGTCGAGGCCTCGAACCGCCCGCTGTCCCGAGAAGAGATCCTGACGCGCGTCTGGGGACCGGGGCACCACGGCACGCTGCGGACCATCGACAACTTCGTGCTGCAGCTCCGTACCAAGCTCGAGCGCGATCCGGCCGAGCCGAGGCACCTGCTCACGGTCCGCGGCGTCGGCTACCGGTTCCGGACTTGAGGCCGACCGGCTGCTCGTCTCGAGCGGAGAGCGTGGTATAAGCCGCCCGCCCCGTGGATTCGAACCTCCTCCGCTCCTATTTCGCCACCGTCTACGAGCTCCCGTCCGAAAACGGCGTCCTGCGCGTCTCGCTCGACGGCGAGATCGTCAAAGACATCGCGACCCTGCCCGAGCTCCTGCGCCGCGATTTCGCGGTGCTGACCGCCTACAACCCGCGCAGCATGCTGCTGCCGCGCCGGGTCAACGACACCCGGCATCAGGTCCTCAGGGATCTGCTGGTGTACGGCTGTTACCGCGTGGAGCACTGCGTCGGATACGACGAGGAGCCGGAGGGTGTCTGGCGCGAGCCGGCGTGGCTCGTCCACGGCATCGACCGCAAAGAGGCGATCGATTTCGGCCGCACCTTCCGTCAGAACACCATCGTCTACTGCCAGGGCGCTCGCCCGGAGCTGATCGTTACCGACCCGACCTGTGACGATATCGGGAAGACTTTCCAGGGGCACTGGCGGGTCCGGAGCTAGACGAGCCCGCGTGCTAGAGTGGGGCCCCGTGCTCCCTCGGTACGCGCTCGCAGCACTGCTCTTCGTCGCGGTTCCGACGGGCGCCGTGTTCGCGAACCAGCGAGTAGCCGACTCGGTGGGTCGGGCGTTGGGGCGCGAGGCGGCGCTCGCGTGCGCCGAGCTGCCGCTGCGTGGTCCCGAACCCGAGCCAACGCCTCCAGTTCCGACCGAGCCGGTCGCCATTCCGGAGCTCGCGGAGGTGCTCAGCAAGCCAAGTGAGCAAAAGCCGGTTACCGGACGGCGGAGTCGGAAACCGAAGGCCGCCGTGCCTGCTGCGGAGCGAGGCGTTTTTGTTTCGGCACAGCGCGTTCTGCAGCTCGCTGAGCGCCGTGCCGTACCGCGGGGCGTGCCCGTAGCCGCCCTGGGCCAAAGGCCCGCCGGGTTGCGGCTCGACGGGGTCGCAGCGCTCGGTATCGGGATGCGCGACGGTGACATTCTGACCCAGGTTCTCGGGGCACCGGCAACGTCTGTCGCGGCGGTAGTGAGCGCGGTCATCCAGGCGCGCGCGCAAAACGTGCGAATCATCAGCGGGCAGTTCTGGCGCGATGGCCACGTGCTCCCGCTCGCCGTCGAGCAGCCTTATCTCACGGCGCCCGAGTCGGTTCAGGTAAGCGCTGCGCCTTGACGACGCATGCCGCGAGCGCAAGCTTCCGGCACCATGATCAAGCTCACCTCGCTCCTCACTGGTCTCTTGCTCCTCGCCGTGACCGCACCAGCCCTCGCCAGCGCGCTCGACAACCCGAGCTGCGGCGGCGACGACAAGAAGGGCGAAGAAGAGAAGAAGAAGGAAAAGAACCCGGCCTGAACCGGCCCCAGCCTGGCGTGCCTGTGGGAGCATGGGCGCGCCGCTCAGGAACGCGCGATCGAGCCCGACGATCGCGTTATTGACGCCGCACGCGCCGGCCTTCAAAGTCGGGGAATCGATATGGCCCGAATGATTCAGTGCGTGCACCTCGGACAAGAGTCCGAGGGTCTCGATCGACCGCCCTTCAAGGGCCCGCTCGGGGAGCGAGTGTTCGAACAAGTTTCCAAGCAAGCTTGGCGGGCCTGGCTCGAGCATTCCAAAATGCTGATCAACGAGTATCGGCTCGACTTGACCAGCCCAGACGGGCAGCGCGTCTGGATGAAGGAATGTGAAAAGTTCTTTTTCGGGGATGGCTCCGCTGCACCGCCGGAGTTCGTACCGAAGACCTGAGTTTCGCGGCTGAGTGAGGGGACCGTGCCGTTGATGCTACCGGAGCTCGTCAGGCTCTCGATCAATCCATCGGAACGACCAGGGCGGATAGCTTTGGTCGAGGCGGAACCAGCGCGGCGGGAAGTGCTGTCGCGCGTGCTCGCTTCCGAGGGTTATCGAGTTCGAGCAGTCTCGGAACCGAGTGAGCTCGGAGCGGCACGCGCCGAATTCGAGCCGGAGCTCTTGCTTTGCTCGCACGCGCGGTCCGAGAGCCCGCTGGAGCTGATCGCCGAGCTCCGCGCCGGCTACGGCTCGGCCCAGCCGCTGGTGATCCTGGTCGGTTCGAACGCGGACGAAGCGACCGTCGCCGCCGCCCTCTACGCCGGGGCGGACGACTACGTGTCCGACATCGGGCGCACTGCCGAGCTCCGCGCCCGGATCCGCGTGCAGCTTCGCAATCGCCGCACGCTCGAGATGCTGCAGCGGGTGAAGACCGAACGGGATTCGTTGAGGCAGGACGCGCAGATCGACCTGCTCACGGGCCTGCTCAACCGCCGCTCGCTGGAGACGGACGTGCGCGAGCGCTGCCAGTCCGGCAAGCGCTTCGGCGTGTTGTTCATGGACATCGACCACTTCAAGTCGATCAACGATCGCTACGGTCACGTGGTCGGGGACCGCGTGCTGGCCGCGCTCGGGACGACGCTGCGCTCCACCCTGCGGCCGGAAGACGCGGTCTGTCGCTACGGCGGAGAAGAGTTCGTGGCGCTGATAGCCGACGCCGGGAGCGAGTCGGCGCGGCTCGTCGCCGAGCGCTTGCGGCTCCAGGTGGAAGCGATGCCGGCCGTCCCGGGTGGCCCGCCCAAGGTCACGCTCAGCGTCGGCACGACGGTGCACGATCCGCAGAAGCACCGCGAGTCGGAGGTCGAGCTGATGCGGCGCGCGGACGCGGCTCTGTACGCTGCCAAGCGCGGCGGGCGCAATTGCGTCGAGGTCCTCGCGCCCGGGCTCGGAGTGACCAAGTCGGAGCCTCCGGCGCCGATGCTGGCCGTGTCGGCAGCCGAGCCTCGGCCGCGCGCCGGCGAAAAGGCCTGATGCGAGCCAGCTCGCCGCGCAAGAAGCTTTGCTAGCATGCGGGAATGTCGTCGCGTTCGCTCGGACTCACCCCCGCGCTCTACGATTACCTCGCTGCGCACAACGACGAGCCGGAGCCGCTCCAGGCGCTGCGCGCCGAGACCCGGCAGCTGCCCAACGCCGGCATGCAGATCTCGCCGGAACAGGGGCGTTTCATGGGGTTTTTGGTGGAGTGCCTGGGCGTGCGGCAGTGCCTCGAGATCGGCGTCTTCACCGGGTACAGCTCGCTCGCCGTCGCGCTGTCGCTGCCGCCGGGCGGCCGCATCGTGGCCTGCGACGTGAGTGAAGAATACACGCGTGTCGCGCGCCGGTACTGGGCGCGCGCCGGCGTCGCGGACAAGATCGATCTGCGCCTCGCTCCGGCGCTCGAGACGCTCGCGCGGCTGCTTGCGGACGGCGCTGCCGAAAGCTTCGACTTTGCCTTCATCGATGCCGACAAGGAGGCGTACCGCGACTACTACGAGCGCTGCCTCGAGCTGCTGCGCCCCGGTGGCGTGATGGCGGTCGACAACGCGCTCTGGAACGGCAAGGTCGCCGATGCTTCGATCACCGATCGCGACACCGCCACCATCCGCAGCCTGAACGCCTTCGCCGCCACGGACCCGCGCGTCAGCGCCTCGCTGGTGCCGATCGGCGACGGCCTGCTGCTCGCGCGCAAGCGCTGAGCCGTTCAACGGTCCAGCGGCGGGCGGGAGAAGTTGGCCCCAGCGCGGCCGGCGCGGTCTGATCGACCCTGCAACACCGCGGAGGAGCCATGACGACCTTGGAACAGGGATCGGGAAGGGGAGCCGTGCGAGCGCGAGCCGCGCACGCGACGGCGTTCGTGCTCGCTGCGCTGTGCGCCGCGGCCGGCTGCCGGCACAACGAACCGAGCGCCACCCCCAAAAGCGAGGCTCCGGTCCCGAAAGCCGAGGGGCCCGCTCCGTCCGATCCGGCGGTTCTGCCTGCGGTCTGCCCGTCGCCCGCGAAGGCGAGCGTGTCCGTGGCCTTGAACCAGAAGCGAGCCACGCTCGAGCGCCTGTTTCCGGTTCGCAGCGCGCTACCGCTGCCCTACGCCGCGCCAGGGACGAAGAGTCGCGTTCCGGAGACGCTCGAGGACTCGCTGCGCACGTTCTTGACGGCGTCGCTGAAGCGCGACCAGTTCTCGAGCATCGACGTTCAGGTCGAGGTGCGGCCCGACGGCGCAAAGCTCGCGATCACGGCCGAGGGCTGCCACCTCGAAGACTACGCCACGCAGCTGCCGCGCTTCGTGGAGGCCGGCGTGCTGGGACTCGCCGGCTGGGATGCGTGCGTGGCGAAGCAGCCGAGCGGCGCCGACGGCTCGGGCTGCGCGCCCTACGTGAAGCAGCACCGGTGCGCGTCGAGCTCCCAACAGTGCGCCCCTTGGGAGTTCATGCTGCCGCTCGGTCTGCCGCTCGTGAACCACTGGAGCGTGCTCCTGCTCGACTACCCGCCGTCGGCCGCGCTGTGCGGAGCGGACTATCTGAACAACTTCACGATGCAGCGCTGGGCCCAGGTCTTTGCCTGGCAGGGAACCAACGCGGACACATTCGAGGCCCTGGTCGACGTCCACCCGATCGCCGCGGATGGCTCGGGCGAGTCCAGCGCGATCGCCAAAAACGGAGTCTTTTTCAGGGATTACGTGAAGGCGATCCTCCAGGTTTTGTTGACGCCGCCGAACCTCGAGCGACGAGGGGGCGTGGACTACGGCGGCCGGTCACTGCCGGTGCTCGCCTCCGGAGGGCCGGCGCGGCAGGCGCTGGGCGACATGCTGGGGCAGAGCGGCTCGGTCCCGGTCGGCAAGACCGGCGAGACCTCACTGCTGGTCGCCGGCAAAAAGACACTGTGGGGGGCGGCGAACCATCCGGTGTTCACGACTTACAATTGCTGTCCCGGCGATCCGGCATGCCGCGCCGACTCGCACGAGCTCGTGGCCTCGGAGCGCGGCGACTTCGAGCAGATCTGCTACGCGCGGCTCGCGGCGGCGGCGCCAGGCAGCGCCCTCGCCAACCGCGGCGCTTGCGACACCTGGGTGGCGACGATGGCCGAACCGCTCTGCGTGCAAGCGCGGCTCGACTACAGCTTCGACTCGGACGGCAACTGTCACTGCCGAGCCGGCGCCGAACGCTTTTGCTCCGCTCACGCAAACAACGCCTGCTCGAGCGCGCCGGACGGTTCGTACCTGTCCTGTACCGAGGCCGACGGCCAGGCTGGCTGCCCTGCGAAGCCGTCGCACGACTGGTTTCGTTGCGCCGCGCTCGAGTGACGCGCTCACTTGAAGTGCAGTGATTCGTAGCCCTGCCAGTCGTCGGGGGGTGCGTGCTCGAGGTAGCGCTCACAGCGTTCGAGGAAGGTCGGCGGCACCCGGTCGTCGGGGTCCATGCCCGCCATCTCGCGGAACGCAGCGCGGGCGGTCGCGAAGTCGCGACGCTCGTAGCTCGTGAACCCTGCCGAGAGCAGCGAAAGCGTGGCGAGCTTCCGCTCTCGGCGCTGGTCGCTCTCCGCGTCGAGCACCTCGTACAACGTCACTCCGCGTTGCTTGCCCTTGACCGCGACGCGATCGACGAGGCGGATCGAGGCTCGCAGGTCCGCGCTCAGACCGGCGTAGGTGCTCTCTCCGATCAAGAACGGCGCGCCGTATTGCTTGGTGAGCTGCTCGATCCGCGAGGCCAGGTTCACCGTGTCGCCGACGACGCCGCACTTCAGCCGCTCTCTCGCGCCCAGGGTGCCGAGCACGAGCGGCCCGGTGTTGACGCCGATGCCCATCGCCAGCGGCGGCTGCTCGGCGAGCTCGAGGTCGCGGTTGAAGCGCTCGAGCTCGCGGCGCATGCCAATTCCGGCACGCACGGCGAAATCGGGCGAGCCGCCGAACAACGCCATGATCTCGTCGCCGTTGTAGGTGTCGATGAAGCCGCCCATCTGCATGATCGGCGAGCCGACACGGCTGAAGTAGTCGTTCAGGAGCTCGATCACCTTGCCCGGCTTGAGCCGCTCCGCGAGCGGCGTGAAGTCGCGCAGATCGCTGAACATCACGCTCATTTCCTTGGCGACGTACTCGCCGAGGCCGACCCGAGCGATGTCGTGGTGCCCGAGGCTCTCGAGGAACTGGCTCGGCACGAAGCGCCGCTGTGCCTCGATCAGCCGCAGCTGGGCCTCGTAGAGCTCGGCGTTCTCGGTGGAAATCGCGGCCTGCGCCGAGAGCAACCGCACCACCTCCACGCGCTCCTCGGTCAGCGCGCCGCGCGTCAGCGTGTTTTCGAGGTACAGCGCCGCGTCGAACTGCCCGTGGCGCACCGGCACGCAGATCAGCGACTGCGGGCGGTGCGACTCCAGGTACGGATCGGCCGCGAAGCGCCCGGCTTGCGTGGCGTCGTTCAGCACCACGGCTTGTCGGGATCGGAACACGCTGTTCAGCACGGAGAGCGGCAGCGCCGGGGAGCCTTCCTGCCCGATCTCGACCGGCTCGAGCATCGCGGGCGCGTCGACGCCGGCCTCGCCGCGCGCTTCGACGAACAGGCTCGAGCCCTTGCGCACGATCAAGAACCCGCGCTGACCGCCGGCATTTTCAAGCAAGATCTGCAGGGTGACCTTCCACAGCCGCTCGAGCACCACCTCGCCCGAGATGGCCTGGGACGCCTTCATGACCGAGGCCATGTCGAGCGACTCGGAGGGGCGCGACGCGGTGGTTTCGCGGTGCGTGCCGGCGAAGGCGGCGTCGAGCTCGGGGAGCTCGGGGAACTGCACGCGGAGGTACTGCAGCTTTCGCTTCGCTCCCCAGCGATAGTAGAGGTGCTGCGCGGCCCGCAGGTAGGCTTCACCCGCCTTCGGCACGCCCGCCGATGCGAGGTAGCGCGCTGCCGCTTCGTTGGCGAGCGCCTCGTCGCGGACGAAGCCGCTCTGGCGCGCCGCTTCGATGGAGGCGTCGTACAGCGAGAGCGCGCGCCGCATCTCACCAGAGCGCGCCGCGAGCTCGGCCTCCATCAGCAGCCGCAGGTGCTCGAAATTCTCGCTGCAGTGCGCCGCCCAGCGCGTGAACTGCGCCAAGATCTCGTGCAGCCGCTGCTCGAAGTCCGGCGCGACCCGTGGAGACCCGGAGGCGAGCAGCGCGGAGCGCGTCAAGAACGCGATCAGCCGGGCGCGCACCAGCTGCGGCAGCGACATCGACGAGGCGAGGATGGCTTCGTGAGAGACCACGTGCTCGAGCGCGCCCTGATAGTCGCCATACAAGAAATGGATCTCGGCCTTGTAGATGTGAAAGTTGGCGATGCCGGTGATGAACCGCCGCTCGAGCATCCCCGCGACGCAATCGAGCTCGTCGAAGCCCTCGTCGCTCAGCGAGTACGCATCGCGCGTGAGGCCCTGGAAATTGAGCTGCATCTGCAGAAACAGCCGGCCTGAGTCGAACGAGTCCTGGTACTTGCAGTCGCGCACGATCGTCAGGTACTTGCGCTGCTCGGCGGTCGCCGTCTCGAGGTCGAGCTTCGGATCCCAGATCACGCAGTCCTGAGCGCTGTAGGCGAGGTACAGCAGATCTCCGGACTGGTAGCCCGCCTCGATCCCGCGCTGGAACCAGGGCGTCATGCTCGACCAGTGGTGCGTCCAGTGGTGGATGAACATCGCGTACAGGTAGATCACCCGTGACTTGAGCCGGATGTCCTCGAACTGCTCGTTCATCGACACGGCGAGCTCGCCGAACTCGTAACCCTGCGCCGGATCGTCGAGCGCGCCGCACAACAACATGCCGTGCGCGGCGTAGGCGAAAGCCGACTCGGGGCTGTTGCCGTGCTCGAGCGAGAGGTTCACGGCCTTCAGCACCAGATACGGGAAGAGGTTGCCGCTCGCCGACAGGAACGCGGCCGGGAATATCTCCATCAACAGCTCGATCGCCACGAGCTTTTGCGGGTCGGTCAGCCGCGGGGCATCGATCAGCCCTCGGATCGAGCGCCCGGCCAGGTTCGCATTGACGCGCGCCAGCTCGAGCTCGATCGTCTCCTGGCTCGGATCTTCGCTGGTGCTGATGTCGAGCAAGGAAAGGCCGGCGATGGCGGCCTGGATCGACTCGCGCATCTTCCCGGTCGTCGCGTACTGCCGCGTGCGCTGGGACAGTACCCTGGCCTTGTCGAGGTTCGAGAGCGCGCGCGCGAGCATCAGCTCGACCCAGGCTTCGGCCTCGCGGTGATCGCCCGTCAGGTAGGCGCACTGCTGGTAGTCGCGCGCGAGGGCCAGGCTGAGCTCGTACTCCGACTCCCAGCGATCCTCGGGCAGCAGCCCTTGTCCGTTCCCGAACAGCTCGAGCGCGGGATCGTACGCGGCGGAGGCCATGGCCTTTCGCCCGGCGCGTAGGTTCAACCGCGCAAGCTCGAGGTGCTCGGCGCGCGACTCGAGCAGCCGCCGCCCTGCGTTGAGGTGCCCCACGATTTCGAGCAAGCGCTGCTCGAGCTCGGCCTCGCTCGCGTGCCCCTGCATCGAGCGCCCGATCGACAGGTGAACGGCCTGCTTGCGGTCCGAGTCGATCAGCGCGTACGCGGCCTGCTGCACGCGATCGTGCTGAAAGCGGTAGCTCGGGTTGAAGTCCGGCTCCAGGCCCGCGGCGGCGTTCCCGCCGTTCCGCTCCGAGCCGGCCCCGCTCTCGTCGAGGTTCACCAGCTTGTACTGCTCGTTGGTCGGCACCAGCACGCCTTGCTTGACCGCGGGTTGGAGCCGCGCCGCCGTGGCGGACGGGGAGCGCTCGTCGATCACGGCCAGCGTGCGGAGCTCGAACGAGCTGCCGATGCAGGCGGCGAGCTCCAGCACCTGCTGCGTGGCCTCGGGCAATCGGCGCAACCCCCCCGCGACGAACTCGACCACGTTCTCGCTCACGCCCTTGCGGCGAACCGCGTCGAGGTCGAAGCTCCAGCGCCCGGCTGCGCCGTCGAAGCGGATCGAGCCCTCGTCGGCCAGCTCCT
Organism: Myxococcota bacterium; assembly: GCA_030852505.1. Taxonomy (GTDB): domain Bacteria; phylum Myxococcota_A; class Polyangia; order Polyangiales; family Polyangiaceae; genus PMG-095. The sequence goes on from JALYWZ010000024.1 coordinate 12,715, forward strand.
GGAGCAGCGCGCGCACGAAGAACGGGTTGCCGTGAGCCTTCTGGAACACCGCCTCCGAAAGCTCGGCGACGCTCTCCGGGTCGCGGTGCAGCGCGTCCGCCAGCATTTGCGTCACGGCCGAGAGCTCGAGCGCGTGCAGTGAAAGCTCCGTGACGCTGCGCGCCTTCTGGACCTGGTCGAGCATCAGGCTCAGGGGGTGACCCGCGTCGACCAGGTTCTTGCGGAACGCACCGATCACGAGCAAGCGGTGCATCTCGCGGGCCGTGGTCAGCCGCTGCAGCAGGCTCAACGTCGGCGCGTCGCTCCACTGCAGGTCGTCCATGAGCACCACCAGCGGGTGGTCCGCGGTCAAGACCTTCACGAAGTTCACGAACGCGAGCTGGAAGCGGTTCTGCGCCTCGGTCGGCGGTAGCTTGGCGAGCGCCGGGCAAGAGCCGGTCACGAGCTCGAGCGCCGGCACGAGCTCGACGATCAGGCGGAGCGAGGGGCCGAGCGCTTCGTTCAGCGCCTGGCGCAACGCATCGAGGCGCTCGCGACGCTCCCCGAGCAGCTGACGCGCCAGGCCGTCGAAGGCTCGGGCGAGCGCGGAGTACGCGCCGCTCTGCTGGAATTGCTCGAATTTGCCGGCGACCAGGTAGCCTCCGCGCGCCGCGACCGAGCGCGTGAGCTCGCCGGCCAGCGCCGACTTGCCGATACCCGACGCTCCGCTCAGAAAGCACACCTCCGTGAGACCCGAGGCCGCGTCCTGGAAGCAGGACTCGAGGCGCGAGAGCTCGGCGTCGCGTCCGTAGAGCCGCTGCGGAATGCGAAAGCTCCGCGAGACGTCGTGCTGGCCGAGCTCGAAGTCGCCGATGCGCTGGTGTTCGACGAGCGCGTCGAGGCAACGCCTCAAGTCCCAGCTCAGCCCGTAGCTGCTCTGGTAGCGGTCCTCGGCGTTCTTCGACATCAGCTTGAGCAGGATCGCCGACACCGCCGCCGGTACCTGCGGGTTGACGCTCGAAGCCGACGGCGCGGGCATGCTGATGTGACGGTGAACCCACTCGAGTGGGCTGTCGGCCGCGAAGGGCAGCGTCCCGGTCAAAAGCTCGAAGAAGGTGACGCCCAGCGAGTAGTAATCCGACCGGTAGTCGAGATCGCGGTTGGTGCGACCTGTCTGCTCGGGAGAAATGTAGGGCAGCGAGCCCTCCAGGCGCTTCGAGAGCGTGGTGCTCTGCCGTTCGCGGCGGAGCTCGGACGAAATCCCGAAATCGATCAGCCGCAGATCCGAGAAATCTTCGGGATCTGGCCGCGGCTGCACGAGGATGTTTCTCGGGACCACGTCCTTGTGGACGACCTCCCGTTGATGCAGCTCGCCGAGGATCTCGGTGAGACGCAGCGCGAGCCGGAGGAACGGCACGAGGGGCAGGGGACGCCCCGCCCGCTCGCGCAGCAGATCCGCGAGGGACAGGCCGAACGGCTCCATCACGATCGCGAGGCTGCCGTTGCCGTAGGTCTCGAGCGAGTGCACGTGGATCACGCCGCTCACCCCGCGCAAGCTTCTCGCAATCTGGTATTCGCAGCGGAGCTCGGCGACGTCGCGCTTCGAGGGATACTGTCCGCCGAGCGTCTTCAGCACCACGGACGCGCCGTCCTGCTCGCGCGTCGCGAGCGCCACGATCCGCGGCCCCGACTCGTGAAGGCGCTTCACGATCCGGAACCCGGGGATGCTGATGGACATGGGTCGTACGCGGCGCGGCCGCGGGAGCGAGCCTTTTAAACGTCGAACAGGCGCGCGAAAGTCGCAGCGTAGTCCTGCATCGCCGTGTCCCGCAACGGCCGGCCGTGGCCGCACAGAGCATGGCGGAACGAGAGCTCGCGGAGCCGCTGGAAATCGGCCGCACCGGGCTCATTCAGCTGGACCCAGGCCGGACCGAGGTTCGCGGGCGTGAAGAAGCCCAGCTGAGTCATGGTCTCGACCGTCCCTGTGTCGAAGAACTCGTCTGGCGCGACCCAGTTCTGGAGCGAGTCACAGGCGATCAGGATACCACCCTCGCGGTCGAGGCGCAGGATGCCCTCGGGCAGGCGCGTGGTCTGGAACTGAAACAGACTGCAGTCCGAAAACGGCATCGCGCCGCCGGCCCGCAGCTCGCGGCGGGTCCGCATCCCGGGCGGCTCCGGCATGCCGGCGAGCGCCCAGAACTCCGGCCCGTAGCGGTGGAGGTAGAACGAGTCGTCGTGGCCGTGCATCGAGCCCAGGCGGACCAGGTGGGTGACGGTTCCGAGGCGCTCGAGCTCCGCGAGACCCGCGGCGTCCAGACGTACCGCGTTGATCAGCGTGAGCGCGTCGCCGTCGCGGACCACCGCCATGTTGCGGCTGAATTGCCAGGTCGAGCCGAAAAACTCGCCGCGCATCGTGCCCGTGACCAGGAACACGTCGGGGAACACCTCTTCGAGCTCGCCGTGCGGCATCGAGGGAGCAAATTCGGTCATCCGGGGTC
>JALYWZ010000864.1 GCA_030852505.1 Myxococcota bacterium
GCGTGCTGGACACGCCCTCGGTCCGCGGCAGATAGACGACCTCGCACAGGCCCGCCAGCTCGTCGAAGCGGCCTTCCCAGTCGCCGCCCATCACGAACAGGTCGATCGAGTGCTTCTTGATGTCGTCCGCCTTCTGCGCCCAGTCGTCCTCGCGGATCACCTCGTCCACGTAGCGACAGGCGCGGACGAGCAAGGCGCGGTCCTCGAAGCTGATCATCGACTTCTTGCCCTTGACCGCGTTGAACTCGTCGCTCGAGACGGCCACGATCAGATAATCGCAGCGCTCCTTGATGCGCCGGAACAAGTTCACGTGTCCGACGTGGAACATGTCGTAGGTGCCGTAGGTGATCGCGCGCACGGCCTTCTTGACCGGCGGACGAGTCGAGGGGCGCCTCGGGGCAGAGCTCAGCGGGGGTTCGGAGATCATCGACATGGCTGTTTCAGGCTGTAAAATAGGGGTCGGCGCGCTCGATTTCTTCGACCACGAGGTCCACGAAGCGCTCGGCCGAACCGCCGTCGTGGCGGTCGAACCAGCGCCCGAGCAGCTCTTTGCGCACGGCTTCGAACTCGGGCGTGCTCGGCGGCTCCGCCGCGCTCAGGGTCGCGATCAGCCGATCCGCGGTGGCCAGCGTCGGCCCCGGCAGCGCGCGCAGCTTCTCGTCGAAGAGCTTGCGGTTTCGCTGGGTGTAGTCTTCGTGGTCGGGGCGGAACAAGACGACCGGCTTCTGCAGGTGCAACCAGTCGAACATCACCGAGGAATAATCGGTGACCAGCACGTCACAGCGCGAGAGCAGCGGATAGATGTCGGTGCGCGCCGAGACGAAGCTCACCTGCGGGAACGCCTTCCGGAGCTCGGGCACCGCGGGCTGCTCGACCGGGTGGAGGTTGATGATCAGGCAACGGTCGGCCTTGGCTAGCTCGCGGGCGATCTTCGGCAGGCCGGCTTCCAGGATCCATTTGACGCGGTTCACGTCGCGGAAGGTCGGCGCCCACAGGATCACCCGCTTCCCTTCGGCGCGGGCGGCCTCCGCGTAGCGGTAAGCTTCCCGGTCGACGTTGAGCAGGTCCTGCTCGGTGGGCTCGCGATAGAGCACGTCGTTTCTGGGGTAGCCGATCGGCGCGTAACGCTCGAACCCGAACCAGCGCCGCCACTCGGACTCCCCGCTCTGTGCGGTGCCGACCAGGGCCGCGTAGTTGCCGGCGGTGCGCAGCACGCGAGCCAGGTGCGGCGTGAAGTTCTTGAGGGGCGCCGAGTTGCGCAGGCCAATCTCCTTGATCGAGACGCCGTGCCAGAGCTGGACGTGGCGCGCGCCCGCGAACAGCGGCAGCGCGAACGGGTTCGGGTGCAACAGGTGATCGCTCGTCACCACCACGGCCGCCGACAGCGCAATCGTGACGTGCTCGGCCGTCCACTGCTCCCACGCCTGAGGCAGGCACGGCGCCGAAAGCCCGCGGACGAAGCGCTCTTGCTCCTCGGTTTGCGGCATGAACCAGCACGAGAAGCCACGCTCTTTCGCCTTCCGATAGCACTCGAGGTAGGCGTACTTGAGGTTGTCGCCGAAATAGCCGTTGCCGACGAACACCACCGAGCGCGTCTTTTCGTGCATCCGCGAGACCTCGGTGAGGTCCGTGACGATGCGCTCGTAGTTGAGCTGCTGTTCGAGCTCCTGCAGCTTGGCCTTCAGCGCCGCAAGCTCGTTGGTGGGAAGCGGGGCCTCCGGCGCACCGGCGGAGGACGAGGGTGTGCGGCTTTCACGCAGCTCGAGCATCGCGTTCACGAGCTGCTCGATGGTGACGCTCACCTGGTGGTTGAAGGCCTCCGACTGTGCGACGCGCTCCGACAGCGCTGCGAAGCTCGCAGCGCCGAAGCTCGATCCATCCGCTGAAATGGCTGGATCTGCGGCGCGAGCAGCAGTGTCGACGACGGCTTCAGCCAAGTTCGACTGACTCAAGGGTTCCTCGTCCCCTGAGTACGGCGTGACTGCGCGCTGTCTTTAGACGAGACCGGCGGGACGCCGCGCGATTGTGGCCGCCGAGGGCGCCCGCCCCCTCAACCCAGCGCGTTTTCGCCGCGTGCCTGGCGGTAAATCTGCAGATAGCGGCGCGCCGCGCGGTCCCAGCCCAGGTCCTTGCGCAAGAGCCGGCGCCGCAGCGCCGAAAATTGCGGGTGACCGTAGGCAGACAGCGCACGCTCGACCACCCCGACCAGCGCGCTCTCGGTGAGGTCGGTGAAGCAGAGCCCGGTGCCGGTCTCGAGCTCCGCGTCGATGTCGACGACCACGTCGGTGACGCCGCCGCTCGCGTGCGCGATCGGGACGGCGCCGTAGCGCTGCGCGCACAGCTCTTCGTAGGCGCACGGCACGCCACGGCGCACGGTCAGCACGAAATCGGCCGCGGCCATCAGGCGGCGGAGCTCCGGTTCGTCACTGCGCTCGACGACGCCGAAGTCGCCTGGGTGCTCGCTGCGCATGGCCGAGAGCGCGGCGCGGACCGCGTCGCTCTGGGCGCCGGCGCCGGCCGCAACCACCGACAGATCCTGATCGAGCAGGCGCGTGATCGAAGAAAGGACGAGCTTCGAGTCGGCGCCGTCCTTGTTGAGCAACACCACGAGCAGCGGCCGCTCGACGTCGAGCTCGAGCTCGAGCGCACGCAGCAACGCGGTCTTGGAGCGGGCCTTGTTGCTCGGATCTTCGGCGTCGTAGCGGGCCTCGAGCGCCGAGTCGGTGGCGGGGTTGTAGACGGCGTAGTCGAGGCCGTCGAGCACGCCGGCGAGCGGCGTCGCGCGCGCGCGGAGCACCGGCCCGAGCTCCCCGGCCTCGAGCTCCTGGGCGTAGCCGGCGGAGACGGTGGTGG
>JALYWZ010000865.1 GCA_030852505.1 Myxococcota bacterium
CCGATATGCAGAAGAACCTGATCTTCTCCGTGCACATGTACGACGTGTACGGAACGAGCTCGACCGTGACCAGCTACTTCAACAACTTCTTGATGAAGTACGACGCGCCGCTGGTGGTCGGCGAGTTCGCCGCGGACCACGGCTCCTCGGGCAACGTCGACGAAGACACGATCATGTCGCTCGCCGAGAGCCTGAGCGTCGGTTACCTCGGCTGGTCGTGGGCCGGAAACGGCGACGGGCTCGGCTCGCTCGACATCACCAGCAACTTCGACTCGGGCAGCCTCACGACCTGGGGCACGCGCTTGATCCGGGGCATGAACGGGATCGAGGCGACGTCGGAGACCTGCACGTGCTTCGGGCTCGGCTCCCGCTACGCGGCTCGCTCCCGCCGCAAATCGGCTCCCGACGCCGAGCTCCAACGGGTGCTGGTGACGCAGCTCGGCTCGGAGGACGAAGCGATCGTGCGTGCGGCGCTCCCGACGGCGCGCGTGTCGCTCCTCACCGAGCCGCTCCAGGCCGGCGTCGTGAGCGCGCTCGTCCGGCTTACGGGCAAGGGCCAGCCCGCGTCGCGCCGCGCTATCGCGCTCGAGGCGTTGAACTATCTACGACCGGACCGGCGCAGCGGCGCTTTGTCGGCGTTTCAGGCAGCGCTCGACGCGGAAGAGCCGGAGCTCTTGTCGCTGGGCCTGCTCGCCTTGTCCCAGAGCAGACCGTCGGTCGACGCTGCCGACGAGGTAACGCGAGCGGCGCTCGGCGAGCGCGTCACTGCTCTGCTGGGGCATGGGAACCCGGGCGTGCGCGGGCGCGCGCTCCTGGTCTTGGCGGAGCTCCCAGCGCTCTCGTCCGAAAAAACGCGCTTCGCAGCCGGCTTGCACGCCCTGCTCGATCGCGAGCCCTACGTCTCTGCGCAAGCGGCGGATCTGTTGGCGCGAACCCGAAACGCCGCCGCGATCTACCGGTTGATCGAGCTGGTGCGCGACCTGCGACCGGCGCGCTACGAGCTAGGGGGCAGCTCCGGCGTGATTATCCACGACCTGCCCGGGCGGCGGAGCGTGGCGGAAGCGGCGTTATTTGCCGTCCAGTCGCTCGGCGAGCGCGTGAGCGGCGTCGAGCGACTCCCGCTCACGCTGCGCGATCGCTACACGGACGAGCGGCTCTTGCTCGAGAACGCGGACGCGGCCAAACGCTGGTACCTCCGCTTCGCCGCGCGCATTCCGAAAGAGTGACTTGCTCACTCCCAAGCCTCGAGCTCGCCGTGGATCCACTCGGCGCGCTCGAGGAGGAAGTTCTTCAAGATCGTGATTTCCGCTGCGTGACTGCCGCTCTCGGGTTGCAGGTCCCAGCGGTCGTAGTCGCGCTGAGCGGCGTCTCCGACGCGACTTGCGATTTCATCCACCAGATCGGCCAGCTCTTCGGGGGACAGCGTGGAGCCGAGCAGCGACAGGAAGCGGGCCTTGTAGCGCGCCCGGAACGACGGATCTTCGAAGAGCCGTAGCCAGGGGCCCTGCCGGAAGTAGTCGGTTCCGTCGCTGCCCTCGAGGTACCAACCGCGGGCATCGGTGGCTCGCGCGTCGTACGGCGTGCCGAGGCTGCGATCGAAATCCCAGACGGGGCCGGCGACCAGCTTCTGCTCGCGGTCCTTGTAAAAGAAGGTGCTGATGCGCAGGCCGTCGACGTTCTTGGTGAGGGCGTTGATCAGGTTGTGATCGACGAACGAATCGACGTCGATGTACTCGGAGTAGTGGCTGCCGGTCTCGGGGTTCGTGAAGTCGGCAGCCAGCAGCGCTGCGGCGTTGGCGTTCAAATAGCCCTGGATGTATTCGCGCTGGGGGGCGCGCGCGTCGGCGTTCATCACGTCGCGGTCCGGGTAGACGTATTGGAACGGCTGGCCCTCGATCCCGAAGCTCGGGTCGCCCTTGTCGATGCTGACGATGTAGCCGCCGGTGACGTCGGGCGGTGCGGTCTCGGACTCTTCGAGCTTGTCGATATCGACGCGCTCCCGACCGCGCTTGATCTTCTCGATCACGGTATAAAAGCCGAGGTACTTGGCGAGCGTCACGGAGCCGCCGTCATCGACCAGAAAGGCCTCGGCGAACCGGGTTCGCGGCGCGTAGCGGCCGATCCGGTTCGAGATCTCGAAGGAAACCGCGTTGCGGATCAGGCTGCGATCCATGATCACCGGATCGGACAGCACCCAATCCGCGTCGGCCGGCATGCCCAGCAGTGACAGAGCGCGGTCGTCGTCGCTGTCCTCCTGGCGCAGCTCGACTGCGTATTGCTTCTTCGGAAATGAGCGCGAGGTCTGGCCGCGGACGTGGATGCCGATCGGTGTGTCGAGCTCGGCCGCGCCGAGCCACGACTTGCCGTCGGGGTTGGGGGCGAACACGGACAGCGTGGCCGGCACGTGCTCCATGCCCATCGCGTCGAGCTGGCCCGAGCCGAAGGTGTGGATCACGACGATCGGTAGGTGCGTGCTGAAGCTCCGCGCGTCTTCTTCTACCTTCAGGTAGGTGGCGCCGAGCACGGCGATCGGCTGGTCGACGCCGCTCAGGTAGGCGCTGGCGCGCACGCGCGTCGAACTTTCGATGCGGATCGGGCCTTCGTAGCTCGGCGAGTCGCGGTTCGGCAGCGAGCCGTCGACCGTGTAGTGGATTTCGGCGTCTGGCTCGAGCGCGGACAGGCGCACTTCCGTGCTGGCCTCGAACGCCGACGCCGGAGGCTCGAAGCGGATTTCAGCGGGAATGACCGGTGCGGAGCCGCCCGTTGGGGCCGCGCCGCCCGTGGAAGCGCCGCCTTTCGCTGCGCCGCCAAACGTGCCGGCGCCGGCTTGCGACGCGCCGCCGCTC
>JALYWZ010000866.1 GCA_030852505.1 Myxococcota bacterium
GCGACGCGGAAGTTTCGAGCTTCGGCGGTTCTTCGGTTGGTCAGGGCCGTTCGAACGCGCCGATGTCGGGCTCGCCGCTCACGGGACGCGGCTCGTACGCCTGGTGCTTCACGTATTGGGCGCCGGCGGGTCGATCCACCGCGGCCGCGGGCAGCGCTGCCGCTGCGTCGAGCAGTGGTGAGTCGTCGCGCGGTGAGAAGTCTTGCCGAGCAGCGTCCACGAACCCGGGGTCGGCCCCCTCGACGTTGTCGTGCGCGTCGATGCGACCGGTCACGTCGTCGTGCGACTCGACCCAGCCCGATGGGAGCCAGCTCGAGCCGAGATCGATCGTGCCTTCCCCGGAAAAAATTGCGAGCGTGCTCCCGTTCGCCGTGACCGAGAAAGCGTTATTGAGCACGACCGCGCGTTCGTCGTCGGTCGACAGTCGGAACAGCGTGGTGTTCCCGTTGCGCGTGGAGACCACGGTGTTTTGGTAGAAGTAGAGCGTGCCCTTGCGGTACCGCGCCTGATCGTCGCCATCGCCGCCATAGTGGAGGATCTGGCTGTTACCGGCGCCGTCGGGCTCCACGAGCACATTGCCGTAGACCCATGTTGTCGCATAACGGGGATCGGCGGCGAACTCGTCGTGAGAGGTCTCCACCAGATCGAGCTGGCGATTGCCGGACTCGATCCAGTTGTAGCGAATCACGGTTCCCGCCGAGCGATCCTTGAGGTTGTTGCCATCACAGCCTTCGCACAACGGCCCGTAGCGGTTGGCCTCGAAGGTGATCCCGAGCGACTCGGTGTAGCTGTTGTGCTCGTAAGCGCTGGCGGGGTTGCCGTTGTCGTAAACGTGGTTCTGCGCGATCCGCACGTCGGAGGTGCCGCTGGAGGAGAAGATGCCGTTGCCGCAACCGTGAATGGCCGAGGCGACGACCTCGATGCCGGCCCCTTCCTCCAGGTACACGCACGCTGCGTTCTGAGCGTACTCCTCGGTGGAGCCGTCGCTCGCGGTGAATTCGATGCCCGGGCGCGCGTCGCGGATCTCGAGGCACACGAGCGCCACGGATGCGGCCGGCCCTTCGGGGATGCTCGCGCCGCCGATCTTGATGATCCCGCGCTCCTCGTTCCAGAAGTCGAGCGCGGTCCGCGTCGTCGCGCCCTCGCCGCTGATCACGGGCAGGCGCCCCGCGTCCGGCACCCCCAACACCACGATCGGCTGGTTGGGCGTCCCGCTCGAGTTGATCACCCACTTGTCGCGATACGGCTCGTCTCGGTAGTGAATGCGCACCAGCGAGCCGGCCTCGAGGTCTTCCCAAGGAACGTCCGAAGGCGTTTCGTAGTCGAGCCCGGGCCCCACTTCGTAGACCGCGTCGAAGGACGCGGCATCGAAGCCGGAGCCCGAACAATCGATCTCCGACGCTGGCTCTCGGCCCCCGCTGCCACCCTCCGAGCCCGCGCTGCCGCCCGAGGGCGAGCGACCGCCGCTGCTCGGCGAACCGCCGACGGGCTCGCTGCTCTGGCTTCCGCCGGTCGGAGCCGCGCGGCCGCCAGTGCCAGTGGCAGAGCGCCCCCCGGAGCTCCCGCCGGCGCTGTTCATTCCGGCTTGAGCACCCCTGCCACCACGGCTCGGCGCACCGCCGGTCGCGACGCCGCCGCTCGCTCCGCCCGCGACCTCGGTCGAGCTCGAGTCCGAACTGCACGCGGCGGAGAGGACCGCCAAGCCTGCGCCCACAGGGACCAACCAGCTCCGCATTCAGCCAGCTTAACCGCGAAAGCGGCTCCGACGGCAGATCCCCGGCAACATGGCGGCTGGCCGACCGGTGCCTCACAGGATAAGTCCACGGACGGGCTGTCCGGCCCTGGCTAGAATCCCTGGCCAACCGTTCCAGGGGTCAATGAGGTTCGAGCCGCGCGCGAGCAGTGCGACTGACGCGACCAAGTCACTCGCGTTACTCATCGACGCGCTCGACGACGAGTACGAGCAGAACGTCGTCGCCGGGGCACTCGCGGGCGCGCGCGAGACCGGCGCAACCGTGCTGTGCGTCGCTGGCGGCTCGCTCGACGACCCGGCTGCGGACCGGGCCGCGCGGAACTTCGTGTTCGACCTGGTCGGCGCAAAGAACGTCAGCGGCATCCTGGTCCTCTCGAGCTCGGTGGGCAGCGCGTTGGGTCCGACTCGCTTCAAAGCGTGGTTGGAGCGCTACGCGGGCGTGCCCCTGGTTTCGATCGGCGTACCGATCGCTGGCTATCCCTCCGTGCAGGTCGACAACGCGTTCGGTGCGCGCGCCGTGGTCACGCACCTGATCCGAGACCATGGCAAGCGCCGCATCGCCTACATCCGTGGCCCGCGCGGCAGCAGCGAAGCGGACGTGCGCGTCGAGGCCTACCGCGCTGCTCTCGAGCTCGAGGGGATCGAGCTCGACCCGCGCTGGATCGTCGACGGCGATTTCACGCGGCCGAGCGGCAGCCGAGCGGTGTCCGTGTTGTTCGACGAGCGCGGGATCAAGCCGGACTCGCTCGACGCGATTGCGGCCGCCAACGACTACATGGCGCTCGGTGCGATCGAGGAGCTCGGCAAGCGCGGGCTGCGCGTCCCCGAGAATCTGGCCGTGGTCGGGTTCGACGACGTCGACTCGGCGCGTCTGGCTCGCCCCGCGCTCACCACCGTGCGGCAGCCGACCGAGATGCTCGGGCGGAGCGCCGCGCGCGCGCTGGCGAGCCGGATCCATCAGCGGCCGGTCGAGGAGTCCGGCCTGCTACCGACCGAGCTGGTTCCCCGCACCTCGTGCGGCTGCTCCTCGTCGTTTGCTTCGGGCGTCTCCCTCAACGTCAGCCAGAATGCCGGGCGCGGCTTGCAGG
>JALYWZ010000867.1 GCA_030852505.1 Myxococcota bacterium
CGAGCTGCATCACGTGAAAGCGTTCGCCCGCGGCGGCGAGCATCAGCTGGAAAACGTGACTCTGCGCTGCCGCGCTCACAATGCCTTGGCCGCAGAAGAGGACTTTGGAAGAGATTTCATGGCCAGTGCGAGCCACTCGAGCTCGCACGAGCCCTGGGCCGCCGGTCACGCCGGGCCGCCAATCGAGCCCCGAGTAGGTCAGACGTAGCTCTGGCGCCCCCAGCAAGAATCGAACTTGCGACCTTGGCTTTAGGAAAGCAGACAAGACGCGGGGCGTGGTGTTCCCGTACAAGAGCAGAACGCTTCAGCTTTTGGCCGTTCGCCTACGGCTTCCCGGAGCCATCTCCGCGAGCCGTTTCCACGCCCTTTCCATCGATCCGCTCGATCGCGCTGCGAAGGTCGTTCGCATCGAGATCGGCGTAGCGTTGGGTGGTAGCGAGGTCGGCGTGCCCTGCGAGCTGTTGGATCGCGGCCGCGGACGCTCCGTTCCGGAAGAGCTCCGTCACGAAAAAATGCCGGAGGTCGTGGAACGACCAGCCTCGGAGCTTGGCCCGCTCCATAGCGCGCCTGAAGGCTTGGTTCAGACCGAACTCGCCCCAGGGCTTCCCGAGCGCCGTCACGGCGACTGGTGCCCAAGGGCTCGCCTTTTTTGGTGCCGAAGCCTCGAGGGTCCCCCGAAGCCGCGGTCCGATTGGGATCACCCGCTGGTTGTGGGACTTCGGGGTCACCTCGATGCCGAGCGTGATAGCCCGGCGTACGGTGATCGTGCTGACCTTGAGGTCCACATCCGACCAACGTAGCCCGCGCACTTCGCTCGCCCGGAGGGCAGCGAACGCGGCGAGCTCGAATGCCAAACGCCCTTCTGCGTTCGCGCACCGAAGGATTGCTTCCAGATCTTCGCGCCGCATGGGTCGCGAGACCTTTCGGCCGACCTTCGGTAGGGCGGGTAGGTTCGGCATCGCCTTGAGCATTCCCGCGCGCACCGAGGCACGCAGGATGGAACGCAACACCGTTTGAACCTTCGCTCGCGTGGACGCCGCGAGCTCATCGGCCACGAGCTCGACGTCGAGCTTTGCGACCGCATTGCCGTCGATTGCCTCCAACGCGAGCTTCCCGAATCGGGGAACGAGCAGCGTGTCGATTCGGTTCTCGTAGCTCTCGCGCGTCGATGGCTTCAGGGCGCTCTTCGCGTGGGTCGCCCGAAAATGCCGAACAGCATCGTCGAACGTGTACGTCGGCGCGACGTCGGCTGGCGCCGTCACTTTCAGGAGCGTGCCGGTACGGGCGAGCTCGGCGAGCAACCGCCGATGTTCCGCTTCGGTCGCGGCCTTGGTCTGTACCTGCGCATCGCGGCGATAGCGTTCCCGCTTGCCGTCTGCTGTCTTGTACGGGATGTCAATGACCCAGCGGGACGTTCCGTCCCGTTCTGCTTTGCGAATGGTCACGGTGGAGGATCTCCCCGGCCGTTTCCGTCGCTTGCTTGGCCCGCGGAAAGTATCACGCCTGTCGCGCTCCGTCGCGTTCCGACTTAGCTCGCCCAGCTCGGCCCGAACGACACGCGCCACCGCCCGGCGAACTTCCGGGCGCGGACGCCGTCCACGAGAGCTTCGACGCCGCCATCCGCAGCCCGGATCGCCCTGCGCTCCAGTTGCTTCCGAAGCGCGCCGATCGTGAGCCCGAGCAAGTCGGCCGCGTCGCGGAGGGGGTACCAGCGCCCAACAATCGGTGTCGCCGTGCTCATTGCTCCCGCTCGTTCTGAGGTTGCTCCTGCCGGACACGCCGCACGCGCTTCGGCAAGGCACAGCCGCAATCACAGCGGCTACCCTCTTTCTCCGCAAGGCCCATGAATCCGCGTGACCCCTGCGTGCTGCGGTGGCCGTCGAGTGCGCGATAGACCTCCGCGAACAGCTCCGGCGCGAGTTTGGTTCCGTCAGCGGTAATGTCCTTGGTGAGGTACTTGATGAGCTCGTACTCCGCGCCCGTTGCGTCGACCTCCCGGATGTCGACGATTACCTTCGTAACGGGCGCCGTCGCGGAGCACTCGAGGAGCGCCTCGCGCCACCACTGTTCGAGCAAGTCCCGCTCGAGAAAGGGCGCGAAGATCCAAACGTGAAGGTGAGGATGACCGTAGCCGTCTTTGCCTGGAGTCCACTCGAACACCCGCAGCCAAGCTGCACTCTTCACGTCATGAGCGCGCCAGAAGTCAGTCAGCCTCCTGAGGAAGAGCGGCCATGCCGCCAGAATGCGCCCGATGCGCTGCGCGACTAAGGGAAGGTCATGCCATGCCGTCAACGTCAGCAGCTTTTCGCTCCAGCGCCCGCCGCGTCGATGCGGACGGAGAAGCCCTCGGCGCTCGGCGTCTTGCACGACCACGCCGCGCGCGCGGACAAACGAGCTGCGCTTCTCCGCGGCGATCACCCTTCGGCAAGGGACGCACAGCAGCGTGAGGCGGCATCCGGCGCGACGCTCGTGCACCTGTCCGCAGCCGGCGCATGAGATCGATAGAACCTCGCTTCCGCAATCCTCAGCTCGCTCCGGCCGTTCGAGCTGCGCCCGGGCGCGCACCCGATGCCACCGCGCGTCGTCCTGCGCATAAGTCTCCGAGTAGCCCTCCTCGCGTCGCCGTCGCACTCGGTTGCGACCAAGCGCCATCAGCCGGTCCGCGCGTTCGGCACGGTGCTCGAGAGTCAGTTCGGCAACCCTGGCCAACCAGGACTTCACGGGTACCTCTGAGCGCACCGAGCCTCAGCTCGTCGAGTTGTGTCGTAGGTATCAAGGAAAGAAAGAGGCCCCGCGCGTGTCCCCAAGATCCGGTCCCCCCCTCGCG
>JALYWZ010000210.1 GCA_030852505.1 Myxococcota bacterium
GGGTCCGGCGACGGCCACGGGGGCCACGTCGCGAGCGGCCGACCCAGCCGCAGCCAGCTCTTCGAGGAACACGTCGGGCAGCAGCTCGAGCCGCGAGCCGTCCCACTCGAGCCCCTTGGCCACCATGCCGAGCGGCGTGCCGGGAGCGAGATACGGCGCGACCTGCCGCGCCGCCCAGCGCACGCCCGCCGAGCTCACGCCGAGCACCAGAGCGTCGCTGCCTCGCAACATCGGCTCGAGCTCCTCGAGCTGGTGCGCCGTCACGCCGTCGGGTACCGAGAGACCGAGCTTCGGGTGGCGCCCGCTCTCGCGGATCGAGCTCACGAGCTCGCGGTCGAGGTGCGTGCCGACGAGCCGCACGGTATGTCCGCGATCCGAGAGCGGCCACGCGAACGCCGTGCCCATCATGCCCGCGCCCAAGATCGTGAAGCTTGCCACTGCGCGCTCCGTAGCCGTTACTTGCCCGCGGCGCCACCGCTCGATTTCGGCTTGCTCCCGCCCGCGGGCGGCTTGCCCAAGCCGGGGAACGACGGGAAGTCGAGCTTGCCGAGCCCGGGGATCTCGAGGTTCGGGAGCGCCGAGTTGGCGGGCGCGTGAACGCCTTCTTCGAGCACCTTCTTCAAGTCGGCGAGCACCGCGGGATCGAGCACCTCCGGCGCGAGCTCCCCGAGCTTCACGAGCTCTTCGAAGCTCAACGGACGCAAGCCACACCCTGGGGTGATGGTCTTGACGATTTGCGCCTTGTCGGGGTTCTCGGTGCTGACGTCTACGGAGACGCGCACGCCCACCCCGCCGCCGATCACGGTCCGCGCGGCCTTGCCCGAGAGCTTGCCGAGCGCGCGCCCGAGGCGGGTCTCGGCCACCACTCCGGCGAGCGCGTTGCACGGCAGCTCCCCGCGCAACGACAGCAAAAGCCGCCCCTGGTTCCGGCCCTCGGCGCGTAGCTCGCCGCCGCCCGTGACCTCGAAGCGCCCCGCCTTGACGCGGGCGTCCTTGATTTCGATGCGCAACCGCTCGGGCTGGAGCTCGAGCGCCGAGGCCACGGTGGTCGTGTCGCCGAACACGAAGCCGTCGAGCTCGAGCGGGTGGGGCGGAACGTAGCCCTTCAGCGCGAAGTCCACCCGCCCGGTGACGCGCCCGCTGAGCAGGCTCTTCGGGACCGATAAGTCGGCGCTACCGGAGATGCCGATCTCCGGCCGTGGCAGCCCGACCGCGAGCGCCTTGCCGAGCTCACCGACGGTGATCGGCCGCAGCGCTACGTGCACCAGAGTCTGCTCGGCGCTGCGGATCTCGACGTTCAACAAGGGGTTGTCGATCGGCGTCTGACCGAGCGTCACTAGCAACGTGACTTTCTCGGGATCGCGGCCGAGCCGCAGCGGTCCGAGCTCGCGGCCATACAGGCGAGCTTTCGGCGCGTCGAGCGTGACGCGCCCGGCCTTGGCGACCATCTTGGCTCCGCTCAGCGTGAGCTCGGGCTCGGCGCCGGCCGCGCTTCGAAACGAAAGCGAGAGGCCGTTGATCGTGACGGGCTCGGGCGTGAGCTTTTCATAAGCCTTCGACCACGCCGAGAGCTCGTCGGCTACCGCCAGCGGATTGCCGGTGACATCCGCCCGAACGTCGGCGAGCGCGAACACCAGCGGCAAGCGTCCGTCGAGCGCGACGTCGGCGAGCTTGAGCTCCAATTGAACGCTGCGCACACCCACCAGCCGCGCGCGGGAGTTCGCGACCTGTACCCAGCCCCAGCCGAAGCTGATCTCGCCCGGCTCGAGCTCGATGCCGCGCTGCTTCGCGGCGGCGATCACTTCGCGCTCGACGTAGCGAGGAACGAAGATCAGCGCGGCGACGCCGAGCCCGACCAGCACCACCAGGCCGAGTGCGACCAGGCCGAGGAGGACCTTTTTTGCGCTCACGGCTGCCTACGCTACCATCGCTGCGGAAATCGAGGCAGCTGCTCCAAAATGCCGCATTACCTGACCCCCGAGGGCGCCAAGCGCTACGCCACCGAACTGAACCAGCTGCTCGGAACCGAGCGCCCGCGGATCGTGCAGGAGGTGCAGGAGGCGGCGGCGCAGGGCGACCGTTCGGAGAACGCGGAGTACATCTACGGCAAGAAGCGGCTGCGCGAGATCGATCGCCGGGTGCGCTTCCTCACCAAGCGGCTCGAGAGCGCGGTGGTCGTCAAACGCGAGGAGACGAGCGAGCGGCCCGAGGTGCGGTTCGGCGCCAGCGTCACCGTGCGCGACGAGACCGGCAAAGAGAGCCGCTACACGATCGTCGGCCCCGACGAGGCTGATCCGGGCAGCGGTCGTATCAGCTTCGAATCCCCGCTCGGGCGCAGCTTGATGAAGAAGACCACGGGCGACATCGTCACGGTCCGGCGCCCGGCGGGTGAAGTGGAAGTCGAGCTGATCGCCGTCGAGTACGACTGAGCTCGCGGAGTCTCGATTCGAGGCAATCCAAAGCTCGAGCGTCGCCGCTTGCGCCCCGCGGTTGGCACGAGATTTCGAAGGTTTCTTCGCCACGAGCTGGTAAATTTTTTGCCTACAAGCGCGGAGAAATGCGCTGTCGCGCCCGCGTTTCTCACATTCGCTGCCCGTCTCTACCTGTCTCGTACTTCGACCCACGGAACGTGCGTGAGCGGTGTGCGTATGCTTCGTTTCTGGATATACAGGGTGTTACGCCTGCGATATGAACGCGGCGCCCCTGCGGGATGATAGCTTCGAGAGAGGGACGATGGCCGAGGCCAAACGGACGCCGGGCGACGATGCCCCCAACTCCGGATCGACGTTGATCCAGGGCCCCGGCCGGCCCAACCCGGAGGATGCTCCCACGCTCGTCGAGCTGGTCGGCCCCGAGGGCAGCTCCGACGGTTCTGCGCCGATCGCGTTTCGGATCCTCGACACGCAGCGCGAGAGCGCCGAACCCGGTTACCTCGACCGCATCACACCCGCACCGGGCTCGGCCGAAGCGCCGCTGACGGAGCGCTACATCGATCAGGGCGAAATCGGCCGCGGCGGCACGAGCTCCGTGCGCCTGGTCTTCGACCGCGTCCTGAACCGCGACGTGGCCATGAAGGTGCTGTGCTCGAGCTACGACCCCGAAGATCGCAGCGTGGTGCGCTTCATGAAAGAGGCGCAGACCACCGCGCAGCTCGATCACCCGAACATCGTCCCCGTCCACGATCTCGGCATCGACGGCAGCAAGGTCTTCTTCACGATGAAGCTCGTGGGCGGCCGCTCGCTCGCCCAGCTGTTCGCCGAGGCCCACGCCCGCGACCGTTCGCCCGAGCGGCTCGAGCAACTGCTGCGGGTGTTCACCAAGGTCTGCGACGCCGTCAGCTTCGCGCACAGCCGCGGCGTGGTGCACCGCGATCTCAAGCCCACCAACATCATGGTCGGCAGCCACGGCCAGGTTTACGTGATGGATTGGGGCGCTTCGCGGCTGCTCGAGCAAGCCTCCGCCATCCCCACCGTGGGCGGCAACGAGCACCACGAGGAGCCGGGCACGATCATCGGCACCGCGACCTACATGGCGCCGGAGCAAGCCTGGGGGCAGAGCGACGCGATCGACGAGCGCACCGACGTGTTCGGGCTCGGCGCGATCCTCTATCACTTGCTCACCGGCCGCGGCCCGCATTTCCACGTCGATCCCCAGCGCGCGCTGGGCCTCGCCCGTGCCTGCAGCGTGCCTCCGGCGGAAGACCGCTGCGTCTGGGCGGACATCCCCGTCCGGCTCTGTGAGATCTCGCAGAAGGCGCTGTCGCAGCGCCCCGCCGACCGCTACTCGAGCGTCGATGAGCTGAAGCAGGACGTCGAGCAGTTCCTCCAAGGCGGCGGCTGGTTCCGCACGCGCTTCTTCGCCGCGGGTGAAGCCGTCGTCCAACAGGGCGGCGCTGGCGACGAGGCGTACATCATCCTCAGCGGCCGCTGCCAGGTCAGAAAAACCGTGAACGGCAGCGAGGTCCCGCTCGGCGAGCTCGGCCCCGGCGACGTGTTCGGCGAAGCCGCCGTGCTCACCGAAGAGACGCGCACCGCCAGCGTGATCGCCCTCGAGCCCCTCACGGTGAAGGTCGTGACCCGCGCCACGCTGGACCACGAGCTCTCGCGCAACCCCTGGCTCGCGAGCTTCGTCCGCGCCCTGGCCCGCCGCTTCGTCGACCTCGATGCGCGCTCGATCCCCGACCGCAAGCCCCAATAACCCGGCACAGTAACGTCGCAGACGTCAGGGGGCGAGGGTTCAACAGGAAGGCGGGAAGACAGGAAGATCAGAGGAATTTTTGGGGGGATTGGGTTTTGGCAAGACTCGGATGATTTTTTGTCGGGTGGGATCGGGTCTTGCCAAGACTTGTCGAGCAGCAAGACCCAAACAAATTCCCACTTCCTGTCTTCCCGCCTTCCTGTTGCATCCCATCTCCCCACGCCGAGCAGGGCCGTTACAGGGCGGCGTTCATCACCGGAAAAAAGGGTAGAAAGCCGTTCTTGGCGACGTTGACCACACCGATTTGGACGCCGTGGAGGTGCTGGGTGACGTTGACGAGGCCGAGCTGGAGGCCGCTCGAGCGCTTGCTGGTGTTGACGATGCCGAGCTCGGCGCCCTCGTGCGTGTCACCGAGGTTCACGGCGGCGAAGCGCGCGCCATAGCTCTGGCGTTCGACCTGGGTGACGACGCCGAACTGGACGCCGTGCAGATCGCGGGCTTCGGAGTAGATGCCTTCTTGCAGGCCGTAGACGGTGCCTCCGGCCAGCGCGAGCACGAAGGCGCTCTGGACGCCGAGCACGTTGTGCCCGACGCTACTGCCGAGGGTGAAGCTCGCGCCGGTCAGGTTGCGCTGGGTCTCGCTGGCG
The DNA here is from genome assembly GCA_030852505.1 of Myxococcota bacterium. Lineage (GTDB taxonomy): Bacteria > Myxococcota_A > Polyangia > Polyangiales > Polyangiaceae > PMG-095. The sequence continues at coordinate 4,845 of JALYWZ010000210.1, forward strand.
ATGCCGAAATCGAGGCCTTGGAGGTCGTAGTTCTTGCCGTAGGGTAGGTCCAGGCGCAGGCCGCGGATCGACGTGTTCTCGTCGCTGGTCTGGACGGGGTTCCAGAGCGCGACGGCGACGACGGCGACCGGTGCGCTGGCGGAGCCGGGCGCGGCCGAGCTTGGCGTCGGGGTTTCTTCTGCGAGCGCCGGGAAGGCACCGAGGGCCAGGGCCAGGGCGGGGGCGACTGCGAAGCGACGTACGATGTTCATGATGTCCTCTGGGAAGACGTCATTGCATCGCCCGTGCCGAGAGGAGCCGCCGCGCGACGTCCACGAATCGACCCAAAACAAGGCCGATCTATCGAGGTTGTAGCCGCGAGTTCACGTCCGCGCCGGCGCGGTGGACGCGTGGACAGCTGTCCGCGTCCGGACAGGCCTCAGACGAACAGATCGCCGAGCAGCTCGGCCCCGGGTGTCATGGCGTAGGGCTCGAAATCGCTCACGCCGGCCTCGCGCAGCACGTCTTCGTCGATGCAAAACTGGCCGGTGAAGTCGCGGCTCGGGCGGGTGACGATGGCGTGGAACGCGTCGGCCACGATTTCGGGTCTTCGTGCGCGTGCGGTGACGGCAGCTCCGCCGAGCAGGTTCTCGACCGCGGCTGTCGCGATCACGGTGCGGGGCCAGAGCGCATTGACGGCGATGCCGGCGTCTTTGAACTCAGCGGCGAAGCCGAGCACGAGCAGGCTCATCCCGAACTTCGAGAGCGTGTACGCGACGTGGGGCGCAAAATATTCGGGCTTGAGCTCGGGGGGAGGCGACAACACCAGCACGTGCGGATTCTGCGCGCGTTCGAGCCACGGGAGACAGGTCTTGGTGCACAGGAACGTGCCGCGCGTGTTGACCTGGTGCATCAGGTCGTAGCGCTTCATCTCGGTGTCTGCGGTGCGGGTCAGGCTGATCGCGCTGGCGTTGTTGACGAGCACGTCGATGCCGCCGAACGCCTCGACGGCGGTCTTCACGGCCGCCTGCACCTGCTCCTCGGAGCGCACATCGACGACGCAGCCGACGGCCTTGCCGCCGAGCTCCTCGACCTCGCGCACCGTGTCCTGGATCGTGCCGCGTAGCTTCGGGTGCGGGCTGTCGGTCTTGCCCACGACCACGACGTTCGCACCGTCGCGCGCCGCCCGGAGCGCGATCGCTCGTCCGATGCCGCGCGTCGCCCCCGTGACGAACACGGTTCTTCCCGAGAGGGTCATGAGAGCTAGGGTAATCCTGAGCTACTATCCGGCGCCATGGTCTCGGTGTGCTTCGTCTGCCTCGGAAATATCTGCCGGTCGCCCACCGCCGAGGGCGTCTTTCGAAGCCTGGTGCGGGAAGCCGGGCTCGAAGGGGCGATCCGCATCGACAGCGCGGGAACTGGCGGCTACCACGCGGGTGAGCCTCCCGACGAGCGCGCGCGGAAGGCGGCTCAGCGTCGCGGCATCGTCGTGGACGGTCGGGCACGCAAGTTTCGGGCGAGCGACTTCTCGGAGTTCGACTACGTGCTGGCGATGGATGCTGCGAACCTGGCGGATCTGAGGGCGCTCTATTCGGCCGGCGCCCGCGCGCGCTTGAGCTTGCTGCGCGCTTTCGATGCCACCGCACCCCAAGACGCCGCGGTGCCGGACCCGTACTACGGTGGTGATGACGGGTTCGACGACGTGATCGATCAGTGCCTGCGTGCCTGTCGCGGCCTGCTCGAGCACATTCGGCGGGAGCACGGTCTGTGAACCCGCGGCTCGGTGCCGAGCTCGAAGCGCGCTTCGGAGCGAAGCTCCGTTCGGTGGAGCGGGTCTCGGGCGGCGACATCAACGAGGCGTATTCGGCGGAGCTCGAGGGCGGGCGCCGCGTGTTCGTGAAGACGCACCCGAGCGCTCCCGCGAGCCTGTTTCCTGCCGAGGCGCGCGGCCTGGATTGGCTCAGGAATCGCTCCGGACTGCGTGTGCCCGAAGTGCTGGCGGTGTCCGAAGCGGGCAGCGAGCTCGGGTATCTGGCGCTCGAGTGGCTCGAATCCGCCAGCCCCGCGCGGGATTTCGACGAGCGGCTGGGGCAGGGGCTCGCCGAGCTGCACCGCGCGGGCGCTCCCGGGTTCGGCCTCGATCACGACAATTTCATTGGCTCGCTCCCGCAGGCGAACGGCGCGCGCGAGAGCTGGGTCTCGTTCTTTCGCGAGCAGCGGCTCGAGCCTCAGCTGGCGCGGCTGGTGGCGGCTCGGCGCGCCAGCTTTTCCTTGCGGCGTGGCTTCGAGCGCTTGTTCGCGCGCTTGCCGGAGCTGTGGGGTGAGCCCGAGCCCGAGCCCGCCGCGCGCCTGCACGGCGATTTGTGGGGAGGAAACCTGCACGTGGGCTCGAGCGGGGAGCCGTGTTTGATCGATCCGGCCGTTTACGGCGGGCACCGCGAGATCGATCTCGGCATGATGCGGCTGTTCGGCGGTTTCGCGGAGCGCGTGTTCCAGGCTTACGACGAGGCGTTTCCGCTGACGAGCGGTGCGGCGGAGCGCGTAGCTCTGTGCCAGCTTTACCCGCTGCTCGTGCACGCGAACCTGTTCGGCGGCAGCTACGTCGGCTCGGTCGAGCGCATCGTCGCGCAGTACAGCTGAGTCAGAGCTGCCAGAGGCTCGCGCTGCCCTCTTCGACGAGCGCAAACTGGCTC
>JALYWZ010000025.1 GCA_030852505.1 Myxococcota bacterium
CTTCGCCGTTCGTCGGGCCTCGCGGCGCTCGTGGTCGCGCTCGGCTGCGGGCGGCGCGGCGAGGTCGATCTCGGCTCGGTCCGCGCGCCAGCCGACGGCGGGAGCGGTGGCTCGAATGGCGTCGTGTGCGGCTCAAGCCCCTGCGCCGACCACTCCGGTGAAAAGCAATTCGTGATCGCCGGCACGCCCAGCGACGCCGCCGAACGCTTCGCCGGCTCGATGCGACGCCCGCCGGGCACGGAGCCTGCGAGCGAGCCAGCGCTGAGCTACCCGAGCCACGAAACGCGGCTTCCGCTGAACATCGCGCGGATCCTGTTCGAGTGGACGAGCCCGAGCAGCGACGCGATCTACGAGCTGCGGTTCACCGGGCCTCGCACGCGAGTCAGCGTGTACACCAACGGCCTTCGCTTCACGCCCGACGAAGAGCAATGGGATTGGATCGCCGAGGCCAATCGCGGCGCGGACGTGACCGTCGAAGTCTCGGTGCTCGACACGGGCTCGGTCGAAGCCTGGACGTCGCGGCCGGTGCTGCTGTCCTTCAGCGAGAGCGCGGTGGAAGGCGCCATCTACTATTGGTCCACCGGGGCCGAGGGCATCATGAAGGCGCTGATCGCGGACAGCGAGACGAGCCCCGTGAAGTTCTACGCCGTTCCCGAGGGAGGCGAGAAAGCCACGTGCGTCGGCTGCCATTCGCTGTCGCGCGATGGCCGGCGCCTGGCCGTGGTCGGTGAAGGCGACGTCTTGAGCGAGATCGACGTCGCGGATCGCGCGCTGATCCTGCCGATCGCGACGGCGAGCGCTGGCGCCGGCGGCGGTCCGGCGCTGCCTCCCACAAAAGCGGATCCGAAGGCGGGCACGGGAACCCCCGCCGCGTGGACGACCTTCTCACCGGACGGCAAGCGCTTGCTGGTCGCGGCGAACGGCACGTTGACGCTGCTCGACGCCGACACCGGAGCGCCCGTCGGGTCTTCGGACGGAATCGTGCCCACGCCCCCCGGCCTGGTCGCCACGCATCCCGATTGGTCACCGAGCGGCGAGCGCGTCGCGATCACCCTCGCCGAAAAAGGCGGAGGCAAGGAGGTCGAGGGCGGCTCGATCGCGCTCTTGAGCTTCGACGGGAGCAACTGGGGCGGGGCGGAGACCCTGGTCCAGAGCGCGGGCGGCAGCGACAACAACTTCTTCCCGGTTTTCAGCCCCGATAGCCGCTACCTCGCTTACGTGCACGCGACGGACAAGTCCTCCGACGCTGCCTCGGCGGAGCTGCGCTTGCTGCGCCTGTCCGACGCCGCCGTCTTCGAGCTCCCGCGCTTGAACCAGCGCGTCGGCGCGGCGGACGGCGTGCTCGGCATCGGCAATTCGATGCCGTCCTGGGCGCCCTCGACGCGGCCCGGCGTGTTCTGGCTCGCGTTCTCGAGCTTGCGCGCCTACGCGAGCGTGCGCCCAGAGGACACCAAGAAAGACCAGCTGTGGATCGCCGCGATCGATCCGGAGCTGCCCGATCCCGGCTCTGCCGCGTTCTGGGCGCCGTTCCAGAACCTGGAACACGGCAATCATCGCGCGTTCTGGACACACACCGCCGAAGACACGCAGTGCCTGTGCGCGGAGCTTTGCGGAGACGACATCGACAACGACTGCGACGGTGTCGCGGACGAGTCGGATTGCCGGGTCTCGTGCGACGCCCGAGAGACGTGCGGCGACGGCATCGACAACGACTGCAATTGCGCCGTCGACGACTGCTCGCTGGAAATCTGCGACGACGGTATCGACAACGACGGCGACGGCGCGATCGACGCGGGCGACGCGAGCTGTAACGCGCCCTAAAAAAGTCTCAGAAAACCCGTCGGGCCCGGCCATTCACCGTTCGAAGGCCGACGAACATGGTCCAATCGGGAAATCGAGGCGGCGCGCTGCGCCGGATGGGGCATTTCCTGCCCGCGCTGGCGTTACTGTTCGGTTGTTCCGGCGCGGACGGCGATTCTGCGCCTCCGACCGGCACGGGCGGTGCGGACAACGGCGGGATCGGCATCTCTTTCGGCGCCGGCACGAGCGTGAGCCCGGGAGCGCCGTCGGGTCCGGGCGCGGATCCATGCGGCGAACCCGAGTTCCGCGAATGCGCGGGCCAGAGCTACGAGGGCGAGAGCCTGCCGCTCGATATCTACGTGATGTTCGATCAGTCGGGCTCGATGTTGAACGACGTGGGGGGAATGACACGGCTCGCGGCCGTGCAGCGCGCGACGACCGAGTTCTTGCGCGCACCCGAGAGCGCGCGCATCGGCGTCGGCATCGGTTACTTCGGCCATCAACCGCTCGGCGAGACCTCGTGCGAGACGGCAGAGTATCGCGAGGCGGCGGTGGGCGTGACCGAAGAGCACGAGGCGGTGATCGCCTCGCTCGCCGGCCGCGAACCCACGGGCGAAACTCCGACGGGCGCGGCCCTGCGCGGCGCCTGCGACTACGTGAGCGCCTGGCAACGAGAAACGCCGGGCCACGAAGTCGTGATCTTGCTCGTCACCGACGGCATCCCCGAGGCCCCGGTGAGCTGCGCGGGCAACGCTTGCTGTCCGACCCTCGACGACGCGGTGCAGGCGGCGACCGAGTGTTCGAAGCGCGGCATCCGCACCTTCGCGCTCGGGGTCGGCCCGGCGCTGGATAACCTGGCGCGGATCGCGCGCGCGGGTGGCACCGGCGACGCCTACCTGGTGGAAGATCGCAACGCCGCGGCCGACGTGCTGGCCGCGCTGAATCAGATCCGCTTCGCGGCGTCGATCCCCTGCGAGCTCTCGATCCCGAAGCCGGCCGGCGCGTCGTCGCTCGATTACTCGCGCGTCAATCTCTCGCTGTCCGCCTCCGGGGGCTGTGATTTCGAGCCCGTCTACTACGTCGCCGATCCGGCGGCGTGCCCGGCCGAAGGCGGCTGGTCCTACGACGACGAGTCATCACCCACGAGGGTGAATCTGTGTCCGGCTACCTGCGCTCGGGTCACCGAGCCCGATGCGCGTTTGCGCTTTTCGATCGGCTGCGAGACCGCTGTCGCGCCGATCTTCTGAGGAGAACATCGATGAACCGACGCATCCCCCAATTTTCGCGGTGGCTCGTGGGCGCAGCGCTGGTCGCGGCCTGCGGTGGCGCGACCGAAGAGCCGAAGCCGACGCCGGGCGGCAGCGGCGGGGGCCTCGCCCCGCGCGACAACGGCGGAAAATCCGGCGCCCCGACCACGCCCGGCCCGCACTTCATCGGCGCCGGCGTGAGCTACCGGCCCCTGACGCCCGGCTGCGGTCCGGACACGGCGGATCAGTGCGGCGGTGCCTGCGAAGGCGACGCTCCCGACTCGGGCCGGATCTCGCGCGCGCCCGCGACTTTGTGCTTCAAGGGCACGCTGGATCCGACGCCGACCAACCCGACCGCGGTGATCGAGCAGGTCATCGAAGAGAAGGACGGGCGCGACGTCGTGCACTTGCGAGTCACCTTCGATCCGTCGTTCGTCGACAACACCTACGGCACCGGAGCCTGCTGCGGCTGGCCCGAGCCGGACACCGCGGCGATGCCGGGCGGTCCGATGGCAGGCAAGGCCGACGCGGGCAAGGCAGGCAAGGCCGGGCATACCTTCGAAGATCTCGTGGGCAGCGATCACCTCGAGCTGCTCTTGACGGACGGAACGGGCGACACCGTGATGGACTTCAAGCTCGACTACATCTCGGAAGATCCGAGCGCGCCGTGCGGCTACGGCACGCTCGGCGTCCGGGGCGGCGAGGGCAAGATGCTGGTCGGTGATGCGAGCGCGGTGCTCGGCGTCGCGACCTCGATCGACCGCAACCTGAACGGCTGCGGCTATTGCTACACCGTCGATTCGCCGGCGACGGACGAGGAGTACACCCCGAACCCGGACGCACCCGATTGGGATTACCGCGTGGTCTACGAGGTGTGGCTGGATCTCGCGGCGTTCGGCACGGCAGGCTTCGGGCAGGCGTACATCACCAATGTCCACGCCTCGCCGTCCAAGCTCGAGTCGAACACGGTCGAGGTGGAAGGGGATCCCTGTCCGCCGGAATGGGACACGCCGTTCTGCCACCCCTCGGTGATCGAGGAGGGACGAAACTGCTTCGATCAGGATCCCGAGTGCCCTCCGAACTACACGATCTACGTCTCGACCGAGGGCAAGAGCTGGTGCACGCCGATCCCGTTCTCGAACTACCCCGAGCGCGCGCCCTGCCCCGAGGGTTACGTGCTCGACGCCGCGAGCGAGGGACGCTACTGCCTGCCGGCGAAGTAGAAATCCGTCCGGAGAGCGCCGGTCAGAGATCCCAGTCCCCGGCGCTCTCGGGCTGGTAAGGCAGCGCTACGACCTGGAACGAGCGGCTGCTCGGGTGACTACCGAGCGCGAAGCGGGTACCGACCCGCCGGGCCAGGAGCCCCGCGCCGAGCGGAGAAACCACGGAAACTTCGCCCGGTTTGCAGGCGTCGTGGCGCGTGTACACGAGCCGGTACTCGCGCGGCTCTTCCCAGCTCGCGCAGTGGAGCAGGACCCTCGAGTTCATGGTCACGACGTTGGCGTCGATCTGGTCCGGAGCGACCAGCGTCGCGTTGGCGAGCTTCTGATCGAGCTCGTCGAGCGCGCCCCGGGCGGCGGGAGATTGCGCTGCCGAAACGAGCGGGAGCAAGCGCTCGAAATCCAGGGTGGAGAGGGTCCAGTTCGTCGAAGAGGCGTGAGCGTGCGTTTCCAGGTACATGGTTCGATCCCAGGGGTTGAAGCCGCCGTGACGGCAGGCGTGAGCTCGAAGCCCGGAGCTCGGGCGTCGGGGGTGATGCGGATCCCACGAGAAATTGTGCTCGTGTGACGCTCGTTCGAGTCGTTGCGGAACGATCGCGGTTCTCAGGAGAGCAAACCGCGAGCCGCAACGACTAGAAAACCATAGTGGGGATCACTCTAGTGCTCCCGGCGATCTCGTCAACCACGAGCCCCGATCCGCGTGGTTTTCCACGCCGGCAGCCGCAAGCTGAGCGAGCGCGCAAGCCTTGCGCGGTGTGCGACGCACCCACATCGATCGGTGCTCGATGCTCGACAGCGATTGACTCGCTGCGGCCGTCGCCGACAATCGGGCCCGAGCGCGGCGGGGTCCCGCACGGTGCTCGAAAACTCGAGGGATGATCGTCATGAGACGTTACTGGGTCGCGTTCGCCGTCGTCGTCATTGCTTCGTTTCTGGTGCTGGGCTGGACGGGTGTGCGCATCTATCAAGAGGCCCCGCCGCTCCCGGCTCGAGTCGTGACGCGCGGCGGAGCGGTGGTGATCGACGGCGGCGAGATCTCGCGCGGCCAGAACGTCTGGCAGGCGATGGGCGGAATGCAGGTGGGCTCGGTGTGGGGCCACGGCGCGTACGTCGCGCCCGATTGGACGGCGGATTGGTTGCATCGCGAGGCCCTCTACCTCCTCGAGCACTGGGCCCAGAAGGAACACGGACGGGCCTTCGACGCGCTCGGCACCGAGCAGCAGGCGGCCCTGCGCGCGCGGCTTTCCGAGCGCCTGCGCGCGAACACCTTCGACCCGAGCACGCAGGTGCTCACGATCGACGACGAACGCGCGGATGCCTACCGCTCGAACGCCGCACACTACGCGGACGTATTCCTCGCGGGCAGGGAAGAGTACGCGATCCCCCGGAACACCCAGCCCGATCCGGAGAAGCTGCGCGCGCTCGGCGCGTTCTTGTTCTGGACCGCCTGGGCCGCCGTCACCGAGCGCCCCGGCTCGGAGGTGACGTACACCAACAACTGGCCGCACGAGCCGCTCGTCGGTAACACCGTGACCGGCGACGCCGTGGTCTGGACCGGTGTCAGCATCATCTTGTTGTTGGCGGGGATTGGCGCGATGGCACTCTGGCACGCTTCACAAGAGCGCGAGCCGTTGCCGGAGACGCTCCCCGCCACGGATCCGCTGCTTTCGGCGGCGAGCACGCCCTCGCAGCGAGCGACGATCAAGTACTTCTGGGTTGTCTCGGCGCTGATCCTGGTGCAGATCCTGCTCGGTGTAGTCACGGCGCACTACGGGGTGGAGGGCAACGGCTTTTACGGGCTACCGCTCGCCGACGTGCTCCCGTACTCGCTGGCCCGCACCTGGCACACGCAGCTCGGCGTGCTTTGGATTGCCACGGCCTGGCTCGCGGCCGGCCTGTACATTGCACCCGTGATCGGAGGCGCGGAGCCGCGCAAGCAGCGGCTCGGCGTCAACGTGTTGTTCGGCGCGCTCTTGCTGGTGGTCGGTGGCTCGATGGTCGGCCAATGGCTGAGCGTGATGAACCGGCTCGGCATCGGCAGCGCCTGGTTTTACTTCGGGCACAGCGGCTACGAGTACATCGATCTCGGGCGCGCCTTTCAAATCGCGCTGCTCGGTGGTCTGTTCTTCTGGCTTTTCCTGGTGAGTCGCGCGATCTGGCCCGTTTTCCGGCGCGCCGACGAGCAGCGGCCGATCCTGGTGTTGTTCCTGCTGTCCGCGGCGGCGATCGCCGGCTTTTACGCTGCGGCGCTCGGGTACGGCCGTCACACGAACCTCGCGATCGCCGAGTACTGGCGCTGGTGGGTGGTGCACCTGTGGGTCGAAGGGTTCTTCGAGGTGTTCGCCACCGTGTTGATCTCGTTCCTGTTCGTGCGGCTCGGGCTGTTGCGGCTCGGGAGCGCGAACCGCGCCACGCTTCTGTCGGCGACGATCTTCTTGTCCGGCGGGATCATCGGCACGCTCCACCACCTTTATTTCTCCGGGACACCCACGTTCGTGCTCGGGCTCGGGGCGGCGTTCAGCGCTCTCGAGGTGGTGCCGCTGATGTTCGTCGGGTTCGAGGCCTGGGAAAACCTCAGGCTCTCTCGCGCCAAGCCCTGGGTGCAGCAGTACAAGTGGCCAATCTATTGCTTCGTCGCGGTCGCGTTCTGGAACATGGTCGGCGCGGGCCTGTTCGGCTTCATGATCAACCCGCCGGTCGCACTGTATTTCATGCAGGGCCTCAACACGACGCCGGTGCACGGCCACGCGGCGTTGTTCGGCGTCTACGGCATGCTCGGCATCGGCCTGATGCTGTTCTGCTTGCGCGCGCTGCGTCCTGCCGACGCCTGGCGTGATGCCTGGGTCGGCGCTGCATTCTGGCTGATCAACGCCGGGCTGATGGCGATGATCTTGCTGAGCGTGCTCCCGGTCGGGCTGCTGCAAACCTGGGCTTCGGTCGAGGTCGGCTACTGGTACGCGCGTAGCGCCGAGTTCTTGCAGACAGGCACGATGAACACTCTGCGCTGGCTGCGCGTCGTCGGAGACACCGCGTTCGCTGCGGGCGCGCTGTTGCTGGTCGCGTTCGTCGCCGGGCTCGCTACCGGTACCTCGTTTCGTCCGCCCGGGCGGGCCAGCACGAGCTCGGCGCCGGGGCGCGGTTCGCTACACCCGGCGGAGTGACCTAGTCGAGCCAGGCGATCCAGGCTTGCGCCCGGTTTCGGCAAAAACCCGAGCCGATGATGACCCGACCGTCGTCGGAGATCGCCTGGGCACCCTCGAGCTCCCACGCCGAGAGATCCACGCCGTCTTCTTCGAGCAGCTCTCGAACGAGCCGCAGCGGCTGTCCGCGCCGCCAGATAGTCGCCGGGCCGCTGCGTCCGACGATCGCCGAGCCGTCACCGCTGATGCCGAAGACCTGGTGACCTTCGTTGCCGGGAATTCGAGGCAGCTCCGTGAGCTCCCCGTCGGACCAGCTGAAGAGCACCGCCTCCCCATCGCGCACGGCGTCGAGCGCAATCCACCTGCCGTCGGCGCTGACGGTGATGTTTTGGACATTGCTGCCGCCAGGCGGCAATTCCAGGCGCTGGAGCCCCGAGTCTTCGTCCCAGCGAAAGGCGTCGTAGCTCGGGGGGACGCCGATCAAGCCGACGACCACGGAGCCGTCGGCGTTGGTCGCGGACGCGACGCTGTGTTCCTCGGCTTCGAGCTCGCCGAGATCCATCACGCCGCCCTCTTCGGTCCAGCGGAACGCGTGGAAGATGCGACCGTCGGACCTGGAACCGACGATGATCGAACCGTCGCTGCTCACGTCGTTGGCGTCGATCGATCCGGACGTGTCCAAACCCAGGTGATCGAGCACGCCGTTCTGGAGGCGGAATGGCCGGTCGACACCGCCGTAGATCCCGTTCCCCACGACCAAGCTACCGTCGCCGCTGATGCCGCTGACGCTGCTGGTGTCCGAAAGTTCCGGGATGACGCGCAGGCCGTCCTCGAGCGCCCACGAGACCGCACGAAACCACTGGCTTTCGACCCCGGAGCTCGCGACCACGACGGACCCATCTGCGGTCAGGTCGGACAGCTCCGTCGTGCGCGCATCCGGCAGAAATCCGAGCGCTCGGAAGCGGACACCCTCGCAGTCGGGCACGGCCTCGGACGGGCACGTGCATACGCTCCAATCCGTATCCAGGCAGCTGCCGCCGTGACGACACGCGCGCGAAGGGTCACAAGCGGGATCGCCTACGGGCAGCGCCGTCATACCGCCGGTCGAGGGCGGGTCTGCATCTTGTCCGCCGCTTCCAGCGTCTGGAGGGGGCGGGGGTGGCCGCCGGCCGCCGGTGCCCGTGTACGCGCCCGCGTCGCCATGGCTTGCGCCCGCAGAGCTGGCACCACCCACGGCCGCGTCAGCACCTCCCGAGCTGGCCGACCTTCCGCCGGAGAGCCCGCTGGCGCCTCCGGAGCCGACTCCTGCGGTAGCCTCGTCTTCACACGCGGGAACGAACAGGAGCGCCAGCGTCGCCCCGTAACCCGCCACCGTCCGAACCAGGTCCCGCATCGGCTGAGTCTACCCCGAAGATCCGGAGCTCGCCGGGAGACACGGAGTCTCGATAAGAAGGCTCGATGAACTAGAGTCGTTCCATCGACAGCTTGCGCGCTTCGGGCTTGGATCGTGTGGTTTCGGCAGCAACGGCGCAGCGGCGGGCTCGCTCTCGCTCGCGGCAGCTGCGGACCCGAGCGCCGCCCCGGCAGGCTCGGGCGGCGCGGGTGTGCGGACGGCTTCTTCGGATTTAGCGCTCGCGCTCGGGGATCGCGCGGCCCATGGCGTGGAAGCCCTTGTCCACGTACACGGTCGAGCCAGTGATCCCGGTCGCCAGCGGGCTCGCCAGGAAAGCCGCGGTGTTCGCGACCTCGAGCGTCGTGAGCTTCTCCGGGATCGGCGAGTTCTTCTGATAGTAGTCGATGACGTCGTCGATGATGCCGGTGACGCTCGCTGCGCGTGACGCGAAGGGGCCGGCGGAGATGGTGTTGATGCGCACGCCGAAACGGCGACCCGCCTCGTAGGCCAGCATGCGCGTGTCGCTCTCGAGCGCGGCCTTGGCCGAGCTCATGCCGCCGCCGTAGCCGGGGATCACGCGCTCGCTCGCGATGTACGTGAGCGACAGGAAGTTACCGCCCTCGCGCATCAGCGGGCTCCAGCGCTGGACCATCGACACCAGCGAGTAAGCGCTGATGCCGAGCGCGGCGAGGTAGCCTTCACGGCTGGTCTCGACGAGCGGCAGCTTCACCTCCGGGCCGTTGGCGAGCGAGTGGACCACGATGTCGAGCGGCTTTTCGCCGAAGTCGGCGACCAGCTGCTTGCCGACGCCGTCGATCGTGAAGTCGCCGCGGTTCGCGTAGCGCTTGCTGTCTTTCACGGACGCAGGGACCTGCTCGAGCGTGTCGTAGGCCGCGTCGATCGCGTAGATCTTCTCGAACGCGAAGGCCTGACCGCTGCTCAGCCTGAGCGATTCGTCGATCTTCCCGCGACGCAGCAAGGTCTCGAAGATCCCGAGCGCCGGCGGCCAGCAGCCGATACAGACGCTGGCTCCCGCTTCGGCGAGCGCCTTCGCGATTGCGAATCCAAAGCCGACGTCGTCCGCGACTCCGGCGACGAAGGCCCGACGGCCCTTCAAATCGATGGGGATCACGGCGGCCATATTGCCGATCTCCCCGGTCAACGCAATCTCGAACGTCGGGCCGCTCCGGCCGCCGGGCGCGAGCTTTCGGCGCTCAGCCGGGCTCCAGATCGATCTGCTCGATGCGTCCGGCCTCCGCGCCGAGAAATCGACTGGCAACGGCTGCAAAACTGGTAGGCCGATCGGTCACGAGGATCGACAGGCGATCCTCGGGGGTGGTGTCGGCGGGCCGAATTCGTTCCTCGGCGATCCAGTCGCGCACCGCGTCAGCGGTGGCCTCGGCGCTGTCGACGACCGGTAGCGCGTGGCCAGCGAGGCGCTCTGCCACTTCGCTGATCACCGGCTTCAGCAGCGGGTAGTGCGTGCAGCCGAGCAGCACCACGCTCACCCTTTCCAGTATCAACGGCTCGAGATAGCGCTCGACGGCGAGGGAGGGCACCGGGCCTTCCAACCAGCCCTCTTCGACGAGCGGAACCAGCAGCGGCGCCGGGTTGGCCAGCACCTCGAAGCGCGTGGAAATCTGGCTCACGGCGCGCGGATAGGCGCCCGAGGCCACGGTGCTGGCGGTGCCGATCACGCCGATGCGTCCCGTCCCCGAAGGAGCGCTCTCGGCGGCCCGCACCGCGGAGCGCGCGCCGGGTTCGATCACGCCGAGCACGGGCAGGTCGAGCTCGGCGCGCAAGAACTCGAGGGAGTTGGCGCTGACCGTGTTGCACGCCACCACCAGCGCCTTCACGTCGCGGCGCAGCAGCGCGCGCGCACACGCCCGTGCATAACGCAGGATCGTCTCGGGCGAACGCGTGCCGTACGGCACACGCGCCGTGTCACCAAGGTAAACGATGCGTTCGTCGGGGAGGCGGTCCAGCAGCGCCCGGACCACCGTCAGCCCGCCGAGGCCCGAATCGAAGACGCCGAGCGGAGCGCGAGCCTCGCGCTCGCGGGTCACACGTCCTCGATCCGGATCAGCCGCGGCGGGCTCTTCATGAACGGCGCGCGCGAAATCGTCTCCAGCGCGCGGCGCACCGAGCCCTCGCGGCTCTCGTGGGTGACGATGCAGACCGGGACCGCGTCGCCAGCGGTGCTGGCCCGCCCGTCTTGCACCATGTGCTCGATGCTGACGCCCTCGCCGCCGAGCGCCGACGCGATGGTGCCGACCACACCGGGGTGATCGCCCACGTCGAAGCGCAGGTAATAGCGAGGCTCCCAGTCGTCGCGCGGCACGAGCTCGCGATCGGAGAGCTGGATGCTGCGTGTGCGCAGGCCCGGCTCGCCCTCGAGCCGCGAGCGCGCGACATCGACCAGATCGGCGACCACGCTGACCGCCGTCGGCATGTCGCCCGCGCCGCGCCCGACCAGGAGACACGGGCCGAGCGCACGGCCGTTCAGGAAGACCGCGTTCAACACGCCGTCCACGTTGGCGAGCACGCTGTGCTTGCTGATCAGCGCCGGGTGCACGCGGAGCTCGAGCTTTTCCCCGCGTTCGTGGCCGATCCCGAGGTGCTTCACGGTGAAGCCGAAGCGGTCGGCGAAGCGGAAATCGATGGCGTCGATGGTACGGATGCCTTCGACGTGCACGGCCGCTGGATCGATGCGGGCGTCGAAGGCCAGCATGCTGATGACGACCAGCTTCTGCGCGGCGTCGTGGCCGTCGACGTCGAGGGTCGGGTCGGCCTCGGCGTAGCCGAGCTTCTGCGCCTCGGCCAGCGCCTGGTCGAAGCCGAGGCCCGCGTCGCGCATGCGCGTGAGGATGTAGTTGCACGTGCCGTTCAGGATCGCGTGCACGTTCGACACCGAGTCGCTGGCCAGCGCTTCGCGCAAGGTGCGGATGATCGGGATGCCGCCGCCGACCGAGGCTTCGAAGGCGAGGTCCACGCGGCGCGAGATCGCCGACTGCACGAGCTCGGGGCCATGCTTGGCGATCAACAGCTTGTTGGCGGAGACTACGCCCTTGCCGGCGGCGATCGCGCGCTGCAGGTAGCTGTGGGCCGGCGTTTCCCCGCCCATCACCTCGACCACGAGGTCCACCTGCTCGTCCTTGAAGATCACCTCGGGATCGGTGGTCACCCACTCCGCGCGGCACTCGGCGACGCGCGGCTTCTTGGGATCGCGGACCAGCACGTGCCTCACTTCGAGCGGGGCGCCGACGCGCAACTCGAGGTAACTCCGGTTCTCGTTCAAGAGGCGGAGCACGCCGCCGCCCACCACACCACAGCCGAGCAGGCCGATGCGGACCGGCGATCGTTGACGTTCTTGGCTCATCGTGGGGGGAGTATCGCCGTGAGCCTTCCCCGAGCGTCAAGGGGGAAGTGCGTCGTTGCTCGCGGTCACCGGCCCGACCAGTCGTTCGAGCCATTCGAGGCGGGGCCGGACGCGCGCGATGATCGCGCGCTTGGGCGCGTTTTGCATCTCGGCTTCCCAGGTACGCACGCGCGGGCGACCGGCGTTGGCCGCGAGCCACGTGGGCATGCCGCTCACCGGGTCGGCGGCTACCACGAAGAACGAGTGATAGTGGAGCAAATCGTCGTCTCGCGGCCCCAGGATCACCACCACGTCGCCGGGGCGGTACTCGTGCCGCTCCTGGTACAGCCGCTCGAAGAAGCGGCGCCGCCCGCGCAGCGGCACCTGCGCACGGCGCGGCACCTCTTTCAGCTCGAACCAATCCGGGTGCTGCTTCGTGAACTCGAGCAGCTTCTCGACGCTGCGGCGGTTTTCCATCTCCAAGGAGTCGAAGTCGAAGCGCCCGACGCGGCGCGCCCGCCCCTCGCTCCGCGGCAGATACCAGCTGTCGGCCATGCGCTCCCAGGTGTCGAGCACGAAGTCGACGCAGACCTGGGGCACGTGGGGACGACCTTTGCGATCGAAGACCCAGTACTTGTCTTCGTTGAAGGTGTATTCGACGTCGCCGCGTAGGTAGGCGTGGCGCCACTCCGCGCGCAGCTTGCCGTCTTGCTGGCCCTCTTCCGTCTTCGGCTCGTCGAACGGTAGGCCCTCGGCGATCTGCTGCTCCACGACGCGGCGCAGCGCGGCCACCATGCGCGCCTCGCGCTTGGCCTTGCTGCGCGCCTCGGCCACCCGGCGACCGAGCTCGCCGGCGCTCTGCTCGCAGCGCAGACGCAAGCGGCCACTCTGGTTCTCGAGCACGGCGGGCACGGCTTCGTCGCCGTAGCGGAGCTCGGCCGTGATGCCCTCGGCCGTCAGGCGCTCGATGCGGATCTCGGTCGTGCCGAGCTCGGCCGCGAGCTCCGAGACCACGAGGTGCTGCGGCTCGGGAAAAGCCGCGCCGGCGGGCGCGAGCCGGTCGAACAACCACAGCCGCGCCGGCTCGCCCTGGTCGGGCCCGTCGAGCCAGACGTAGTCGTCGCCCTTGCGGCCTGCGCGCAGCACCGTCGAGCCGCGCTGCACTTGCACCTCGGGCTCGCGGAACAGGTGGCTGAGCGTGACGTGCGTGGCGAGCATCGCCGCGACCGTCGGATCCTCGGCGTACAGGTAGCCGTCCGTGAGCAGCACCTCGCGCAGCTGTTCGGGTTTGCGCGACAGCTTCTTGAACGCGGTCTCGAAAGCGCCCCAGGGGCTCTCGTCGTGGAACAGCCGGCGGCGCAGCGACTTCGCGAGCGGTGTGGTCGGCGTCGAGCTCGGAGCCGACGTGAAGATCACGGGCTCGGCCTTGGCGCGCGCCAGCACTTCGGCGCGGTGTGCTTCGAGCTTCGGCGCGCCCGAAAGCGCCGCGAGCAACGACAGCCGCTTGCGCTCGAGCTCGCAAGCATCGTGCACGGCAGCCGGCTCGGTCTCGGGCCTCTCAGGCGAGACCTCGCTCGGCGTCATCGCGCGGAGCGACGGCGCGGGCACGGTCTGCTGGGGCAAAAAGCGCAGACCGAGCCCTGCGCCCAGGGCAACCAGAGCTCCCGTCCCAACAGCCAGCCAAACGGCTCGCGTCACCAAATAGATGGTCCCTCCTCGGGTCGATGCGCGCAACCGAAGCGCGTTCGTGTGCGTGCGGACCGGACCGCGAGCCGGCTGGGGCGGGCGTTGAAGCCGTTGCTATACGGGGCCGATGACCTCGACCCGGATCCCCTTTCGGTCTTCGGCTCATGGGCGTCGGCTCGACGCGATGCACCGCCTGATTTGCGCGCGACTGCGGGCCCGGAGCGCGGCGACGGTCACCCCGGACCGCGTCACCCTCAGCGTTGATATCGGCGGAACCGGCATCAAGATGCTGCGACTCGACCCGACAGGTCGGGCGCTCGGGGAGCGCGTGCGCTGGCTGACGCCGCAGCCCGCAGTGCCGCGCGCCGTGCTCGAGGTGCTCGGCAGGATGCTGCTCGAGCAGCCGAGCTTCGACCGGATCTCGGTCGGGTTCCCCGGCGTGGTGGTGCAGGGCACCGTCCAGACCGCACCGAACCTCGCGAACGAGGCGTGGCGCGGCTTCGACCTCGAGCACGAGCTCCAGTGGATCTCGAACAAGCCGGTACGCGTGATCAACGACGCCGACCTCCAGGGCTACGGAGTGATCATCGGCAAAGGCGTGGAGATGGTGCTCACGCTGGGCACGGGCCTCGGCGCGGCGCTGTTCGTGGACGGGCACCTGGTTCCGAACCTCGAGCTCGGTCATCACCCGTTCAAGAAGGGCAAGACCTACGAAGAGCGGATCTGCGATGCCGAGTTCAAACGCCTCGGCAAAAAAGAGTGGAGCCTGCGAGTGGGCGAGATGCTCGAGCAGCTCAAGCCGATCTTCAATTACGAGATCTTGCACCTCGGTGGCGGAAACGCGGAACACCTCAAAATCGAGCTGCCGCCAGAGGTACGACTGTTTACCAACGTCGATGGCCTGACGGGGGGCATGCGCCTCTGGCGCGACGTTGACGCGAACCGTCTCGAGTAAGGATCGATAAATTTCTCGTTTCGAACCTCGATGTTCAATTGCGAGAAGTCGCGGTCGATTCCTGAGAACGAGTGCGCTCCTCGAGCTCGCAGAAGACGTGGCTGCTCACGGCGCACCCTGCTAGTGAGCGCTGATGAACAAGGCACTCGCGTCCGTCTTCATCCTCTCGGCGCTTGCCCCGGTCGCGCCTGCATGTAGCTCGGAAGAGTCGCCGTCGAGCACCGGTGGTACTGGCGGCAGCGCCGCGCCGATCACGGGTGGAACGTCGACGGGCGGCGCGAGCTCGAACAACGGTGGCTCCGTGAGCAGCCCGACGGGCGGTGTTGCGTCACCGACGACGGGTGGAGTCGCAGCGACGCCGAACGGCGGAACGCCGGGTATTG
>JALYWZ010000868.1 GCA_030852505.1 Myxococcota bacterium
CTCTTGTCGAGCCCCTCGACGTGGCGCGAGTAGGCGCGGCTGCACAGCGCTTTCAGGCCGCAGGTCTCGGAGTCGTCGCAAGCCTCGGCCTCGAGCGCGCCGAGCAGCGGCGCCTTGGCCTCGTTCGGGGCGTCGCGCAACGCATCGACGGCTCGACCGATGCGCGCGGCCTCGGCCTCGAGCGCGCGCGCTTCCTGCGAGCGGCAGCCGAACAGCGCAAGCGCCGACAGGACGAGGACGCGGATCACTACTCGGACGCCGGCGCGGGCGGGCCGAGCTGGATGCGCTCGCCGAGGTACGAGCCGATCAGCGTGAAGAGCACGCCGAGGGCGGACATCAAGATGTACATGAACGCGGGCATCGTCTTCACTGTCTGATTCAGGTGCAGCACGAACGCCGTCGGAACCGCGACCAGGAACACCGCGACCATCGGCTCGATGTACGTGCGGCCGGGCGAGATCAGGCCAATCAGCAGCCCGCCCAAGAACCAGACCGGGATCGACACCAGCATGCCCGCCGAACCCTCGAAGTCGAGCAGCGGGATCACGATCGGTAGCCCCATCACCAGCGCCGAGGTCATGACGGCCATCACCGCGAAGGCGATCCCGAACCAGACCAGGCTGAAGCCTTCTTGACGGAAGCGCCGCTCGATCTCCTCGCGCTTCTGCGTCTGCTGCTTCAGGTCTTCGACGCGCGCGCCGCACGAGGCGCAGCGGTTGTTCGCCAGCGGGGGAGTGTTCGCGAAGCCGCACGACGAGCAGATGATCTTTTCCGTCTGAGCCATCGAGAACCCAAAGGGTAGCGCTCGTAGGTCCTGCACAGGGGCCCTTTTTTGGCTATTCCAGTGTTACTGGACCCCGCATTGCCTCAGCCGCGGGAACAACCGGGGTGGCCAGCTGTCGGAGGAGCTCAGCGCAATGGAAAGTCCCGTCTCCGCGGTCGCACCGCTACCTCCGCCCGAAGCGGATCTGGCGGATCTGCCGGCCCCCCGCCGGCCCCTTCGGCGCCTGACCTTCGCGGTGATGTCGCTGACCGGGCTCGCTTCGTTGCTGCTCTTGGCCGGGCTTCGGGGAGAGGTGGCGTACGCGCTCTCCGGCGGACGCCCGACCGACCTCGGCGAGCTCTCGCACGCGAAGCTCGAGCCCGGCCAGGCCAACAGCTGGATCCGCGCCGAGGGCGCCTTGAGCGGCGAAGACGTGATCGGTTACCAGCGCCCGCTCGACGCGGACAGTTACCGGCTCGCGCGCGTCGAAGGCACCCGCAACGTCTGGGTGGAGCTGCGCGTACCGGAGGGCGCCGACGGAGCGCGCTTCATCGCGCCGTCGTCGTTCGT
The DNA here is from genome assembly GCA_030852505.1 of Myxococcota bacterium. Lineage (GTDB taxonomy): Bacteria > Myxococcota_A > Polyangia > Polyangiales > Polyangiaceae > PMG-095. The sequence continues at coordinate 1,334 of JALYWZ010000868.1, forward strand.
GGGCCGGCTCTTTCCCGTGACCCGCGCGGGCGTACGCTACGGCGCGCTGCCGGAAGCCGTGGCGGAGGCGGGTCGGCCGCCGTTGCCGAACGACGCCTGGCTGCTCATCGACGGCGAAGCGCCGGCCGGAACACGCTGGGCACTCGGCCTGGGCGCGTTGCTCGTCGCCTTCGCCGCGTTCAACTTGCTCGGCGTGATGCACCTCGCGCAGCGCGTGCGCGACGCTTGATCGGAAAGGAAGCACGCAACCGGGCCCGGGCTCGTTCCGATAGACCCGGCAGGAGGTGCCCTTTGTCTGATCGTATCGATTGCTCGTCGATGAGCCACCCTGCCTGCCTGCCCGAGCTGGAGTTGGAGAGCGCGTCCACGGAAGAGCAGCAGGGCCGCTATGATTGTGTGAACGAGTGTATGAGCGGTCTCGGATTGCCGCTCGCCGTCGCCGGCACAGCGGTAGCCGTGGGATGCGTCATCGTCTCGTCGGGTGCGTGCGGCGTCCTGGCGGGCGGCATGCTGGGCGCCTTCGTCGGCGCCTGCGACGCCAATTGCGACGAGGTCCCGGGGTCTTGACCCGCATCTGCCGAAGCCCGTCGCGGTACCTCCTCTGGGGCGCTCCACGGTTTCGCGATCCGTTGTTTCGAGCGCGCCTGGTACTTCTGCTCCTCGGGATCGGGCTCCAGAGCTCGTTCACGTTTCTGTTCGGGCAGCCCATCATCGGGTGGTTGGCACTGTTGCTCTGCGTTTGGCCGTACAGGAGCGTCGTGGTGATCACCCGCGCCGGTCTGAACGTGCGCTGGCTCGCTTTTCAACGCCACCTGCCGGCCGTCGATTTGCTTGGCGCGAACGTATCCGCAGGTTATCTGGGTCGAACGCTGACGATCCGCGTGCGCGGAGCGCCGGAGCTCGCATTGCGCGGGCCACCCGAGCAACTTCTGCGGTTGCAGGCTGATTTGCTGAGCGCGTTCGAGGTGCGGTAGGACGCGGGAATGGCTCGAAGCAAGGCCCGGCAGCGCTGCGTGGTGATTGGCGGCGGGGTCATCGGTTGTTCGGTGGCGTGGGAGCCCGCGCGCCACGGCGTCGCGGTCACCGTGCTCGAACGCAGCGTGCCCGGCGCCGAGGCGTCGAGCGCCGCCGCGGGGATACTCGGCGCGCAGTTCGAATGCAGCGAGCCCGGGCCGCTGCTCGAGCTTGCTTTGGAGAGCCGAGCTCTGCACGCGCCGTGGGCCAAGCGCCTGGCCCAGGCGACGGGTATCGACGTCGAGTACCGCGCTTCGGGCCTCGTGCATGTCGAGCTCGGAGCGGCTGCGCTGAAGCGCGTTCGCGACGGCTACGCGTTCCAGCGCAAGGCCGGCCAGCGCGTGCTCGAGCTCGGCGCGCGGGCTCTGCGCCAGCGCGTGCCGTCGATTTCGCCGAAGGCCGTCGGAGCGCTCCATTTCCCGGACGACGCGCGCGTCGATCCGCCGGCGCTGTTTCGGGCGCTGCGCATCGCCGCGG
>JALYWZ010000211.1 GCA_030852505.1 Myxococcota bacterium
GCTTCGAAGAAAAAGCCCTCCAAGGCGCCGCCCGCGCCGGCCCCCGTGGGGCGGACGGGCATCGGCTGGGCCGACGTGCTGGTCGCCGTGCTCGCGCTGTCGGTGCTGACGCTGAGTCTGTTCGGCTTGTGGCTGTTGTTCCGAGCCTGAGTCGACCTTAGAGTTTGCGCGAGCCGAGCCATGGTGGGCGAGTCACGAACGACCGTTCTGCTGCTTTCTGCCTGCTGGGCTTGCTCGCGCAGCCCGGCTCCGGCACCGAGCGGCGCCAGCGACGTCAGCCCCAACACTCCCGGCGGCGCGGTGAGCGGTGCGACCAAAGCAGAAGTGCCCCCCGCCGGTTCCTGCGCGACGAGCACCGAGCCGCAGTTCTCGCAATGGGTCGATGCCCCGACCGTCCCGTTCTTTCTCGGATCGCAGGCGCTGCTCAGCAATGGCGAAAGCGTCGCCGTGCCGCACGGCGATGGCTTCGTCCAGGATGGGCTGCTCTCGTGGACGGCCGACTGCGCGACCGGCGACGTATTCACGGGGTTCGCCGGTTCGTGGTCGAAGTGGGTCTGGACCATTCGCCACGGAGGCCCGGGGACGCGCTTGTTTCGGCTGGAAGGTGGACGCTGGCGATCGCCGCGACTGCTACCACCTGGCAGGAGCTGGCTCGGGCCGTGGAGCAACGGCGCGGCGCTGCTCGCGGTTCCGACATCGACCGGGCTCGGCTACACACTCGAAGCGCTCGGTACGGGAGCGGGCACCCCGCCAAGCCCAGCGCCCGGTAACATCGCCGGCTGTCCGAACCGCCTCGGCTCTCCGATGCTGTTTGCGAGCACGAGCTCGGGCCATGCAGCGGTCGTGGGCAAGCCGTGCGGTAACGAGGCGCGATTCGCCGTCGAGCGGTTCCACGAGGGCGATCGGTCGAGCGTATGGATTGACGTTCCGCGCGGCGTCGTGCCAACGGGGCTTTCGCTCGCTCCAGGGGGGGCGCTGGTTCTTTCGGGGTCCCGCGAAGCAGCAGCGTTCACTGCCCGGCTGCGCGGGGAAAACTGGGAGGAGCTCCGCGATCTACCGGGCACACCAGTCTCGGTAGCGCTCGGCCCGAACGCCGAGCTGTGGCTGGTAACGGCTCCCGGCAGCTCGCGCTGCAAGCCCGTGCCGAGCGACTCCCCGCTCTCGGAGCTTTGGCGACACGATGGCTCCGGCTGGACGAACGTGGCGCTGCCCGCAGCCGACCAAGCGCGATTCGTCGCCGTGCCAGCCACCGATGACATTTGGGTCGGCACCGAGCGGCGACTGCTGCGCTCTCGACCCGCCACGCAGGCTCTCGCCTGGTCGCGCGGGCCGATGTGCCCCCTGCCGGCCACGGGCGCAAAGCCTTACGCCTATGGCACGGCGAGCGGCGGCATCCGCGCCGAACACCCCTCTCGGTTGGTCGGCAGCGACTGCCCGCATTTCGTGGTCGTAGACGAGACCACGACGCCTGTCTCCGCGCGGTTCGAGGCGGTCCTGTCGCGCCTCGCGCAGGCTCCGTTGTTTGCGCGCGGCTTGCAGATGGCGTTCGAAAACTACGACCGGGCGTTGGCCGATCACAGCGCGCCGTTCGGCTCCCCGAGCCCCTGGGTAACCTTCGAAAACGGCCACTATTACTGGGGCATCCGGCTCGATCCTGTCTCCGATCACGCGCGCGTCAGCGCGTTCTTACGGCGCGAATTTCCGAAGGCGGTTCGAGAGCTGTGTGCCGCACCGTTTCCGATCCGGCTACCCTCGCTCACCAAAACCAGCGCGGCGACTGCGCCTCGATGACGCCGTCCAGGACGGGCGGCAACGGCACTCTCGGCTCCCGCCACTGCGTGCCCGCGAAGAACGTCGGGCGTTCGACTGGTAGGGGCGTCAGCACCGACGCGAAGTTGCGCGTGCCCTGCGCGGTCGTGAGCCACAGCGTCCGCGCATCCGGTCCTACGAACGCCGCGCTGTCGAGGTTCGGATCGGGCGCGATCACGACCACCGTGGCCGGGCCTCGACGTTCGATCAGCTCGAGCGAGTGCCCGGCGAATGCATAGAGCGTACCGTCCACGCCGTTGAACGTGAACGCCTGAGGCCTGCGAAAGATCCGGCGTGGATCCGTGGCACGCGGCACGCGGCGGTGAACTTCGAGGGCAGTCGGCAAGCGCATCACGATCGACGGATTCCGGAGCGAAGCGTCGCGCTGCTCCGCATCGAAGAACATCGCCCAGCGCTCGTGGCGGAAGCCCGGATCGGGCAGCGGTGCGCCGCGCAGCTTCCGATAGTCCACGTAGTGCAGCGGATCTTCCACGAAGAAGTCGCCAAATTCCCGCCGGAACCACTGAAAGAGCGCGAAGTTCTCGCCGCGCGGGTCGGTCGGGGCTGCATTCTTCGGGCGCGGTTCGTGATCGATGTAGAACGTCAGCTCACCGCCGTGACTCCCGTAGAGAGAGCCCATGCCGGGAGGCGCGCCAAAGATCGGGACATCGAGGAAGCGCGCGGCGGCGCCCGGATAGTTGAGCACTCCCCGCAGGTCGTGGGTCTCGATGGCGCGCCCATAACGGTCGCCCGACACGAACGCTGCGATGAGACGCTTGACGTGATCGAGCGTGGTATTCTCCTCTCCGCCCGAGAAGAAGCCGCGTGCATCGACGGTCGTGAGCGGTCCCACGATGAAGAACTCGTCGCGGGCGATCCCTTCCCGCAGCTTGCCGTTGGCCACGACGCCCTCGCGGATCACGTTCTGCATGTGTGAGCAGCCCCAGATCCGCAGCGAAGCGTGCGGCTTGCGGAAGGCCTTCGGCAGGTCCGGAAATGCCTTCATCACGGCGCCGTCGCTGACGGGCCCCGTCGGCGTCTGCGACGTGGCGCCGCTCGGGATCCAGTCCTTTTGTCGACCATCGGTATCACCGGGAGCGTGATCCACGACCGAGGCGATGGCGTCGGAGGTGTTCCAGATGATCGGCCCCATCGTCCAGCTGTGGGAAAAGATACCGGCCTCGAGCAGCGTGCCCGGGTAATCCTTTCCGATGCGCTGGAGCTCGCCGTAGAAATCCAGAATATCGAGCTCACGGTCGACGGTCTCGTCCGGCCGCGCCTTTCCCGCGTCGTCGGAGAGCGGGCTCTTTTCGCGACTATCGAGGGTGATCCAGCCCCGCGGATCCTTGGTGGCGTTCTTGACGCTCGTCACGAACGCGCGCTTGTTGGCGTGAAGGAGCGTCGATATCGCGCCGTCGTTCAACAGCTTCTTCTTGAAGAGCAAGTTGCGCCGTCCCTCGGCCATCAACGCATACTCGGTGTTCCCGTGACCGTCGTGGCCGGTGATGCCGAGCAACACGAGCCTCGGAAACAACACGACGTTGACGGTGGTGTGCTTCGGCGCGTCACCCCTCACCTTCTTACCCGCGTTGATGATGCTCACGGTCGCGGCTTGCACCGAAAGCGAACCCGAGCGCGGCGACCAGCCCGGGCTCGCCTGCAGCACCTCGCCTACGAGCTTCAGCGTCAGCCGCTGCACGACCGGCGACGACCCTGCCCGCGTCACCACCAGCAGCCATTCCCCCGGCCCCGGCTCTGCCGCAGGATCGCCGCTAAACGTCCCGTAAAAACCGTCGCTGACGTGGACGTGGGTCTGGAGCAAATCGTCGTGCGGATACCGGGAGTCGCCGAGCAGATCGCGGCGACCGAGCACGAGGCGCGCGTCCGTGACCGGCTTCTTGCCGCCGTCTTCCGTCGGTTCGAAGACCTGGAGTTTCAGCGACTCCTTCATACCGTGCCGACGATTTCGGGCATGGCTTCCAGAAAAACTACCGGGTCATCGACGTCCTCGGCGGAGGGCTCGACCAGCTCCTCGAGGAAATGCTCCCAACGGATCGGAGCTTTAGGATCGTCGATGAGCTGGTCCTTCAGCAGCACCAGCTCGCGAGCGCCGGTCTTGGCTGTGAGGGTGCAGGGCCCGATCCCGCGCACACGGTGGAACACGAAGCGCCGGTACTCGCCGAACACCTCGCCCTGCTCCCATTCGAGCAGCATGCGCCTGCCGTCGTTCTCGAGCAGCAGCGACAGGCCGGGCGGGAGCTGCTCGCTCAGCTCCTCGCGCCACTCGAACATCGGACCCGGCAGCGGGCCGAGCGGCAGATCGAGCCGATCGTTCAGTGCAATCCCCGCTTCCTCGGCGCCGGCGACGTGGAGCTCGGCTCCGAGCTCGAAGAAGCGCGCGCCTTCGGGCTCGCGGGGCAGCCGCAGCCGCGTGAGCTTGGCTCCGTCCTCGGGAACGGCATCGAACGCCGCGCCGTAGCCGAAGCGGAGCTCGCGGAACGGTTCGCCGTCTTCCGGCTCGGGTTCGAGGTATTCGAAATCCGACGCCGGATCGAGCAGGAACGCGGCGCGGGGCGGACTGCCGCGACGCACGACGCTGCCGGTCAGCGTGGCGAACTTCTCGAGCTCGGGCTCGCTCACGTTGCGCGCGTGATCGAGGTAAACCCCATGAAACGTGAGCGTTGCGACCTGAGGTGAGTCGCGCTTCGCGAGCGTTGAAGGCTTTGCGAGCTCCGACAGATCCAGCACGGCCCCCAACACGTCGAGAGCGCCGTTCGTCTTCGCGCGGGCGATGGGCCCGAACTTCAGCCGAATACCGAAACCCACGCTAGCGACGATAGCACGAGTCCGCCTGGTCTCAGCGCCCCCGCGCGCGGCGCCAAGCAAGAGCTGCGCGAAGCAGCGACGCGGCGAAAGCGAGCGCCAACGCCGCCGCCGCCACGACGGCCATCGGAGACACGAAGCTCAGGCGAGAGCCGGTCTCGCGGCGAAAGGACACGACGTACCTCTGCTGCTCCGGCGGCGCCGTCCCCGCCCACGCCTTTCCAGAGACCGTGAACACGCCGCTCCGCGGCTCTCGGCGCAGGTGCAGCTCGGAGGGCACGCGCGAGTACAGGGGCCGCGGCCCTGATTCGAACCAGCGTTCGAGCCCGACGCCCGCGCTTTCGCAGAGGCTCGGGTCTATCAGCATCACATCGGTCGAGCCGAGCCCCGAGCGCGAATCGGCCGTGTTGCCGCGGAACCGGAAGCGGTCGCCGAGTCGAGAGCCGTCTCCCTGACTCGCGATCTCGGGCAGCGCGCGCCAGCCGCCAGGCTCGGCCACCTCGACCAGCGCGCCCCCGCACACCTCGACGATTTGGCCGTGAAGCCCCACCGCGAGCAGCAGGACCACGAAGCCCGCGAGCAGACTCTTCCTGAAGTCGCTTAGGGCGCGTTCCCGGTCCACGGCAAGCGGCACCACGGCCACTCGGATACCACATCGCGATGCTAGGCTCGACGCCGTGGCGGACGAATCAGGGAGCAGGACCGCAACGGTGGCACCGACTCTGAGCCCGCCGCTGCTGGAGGTAGGTTACAACTACACTTGGCCATTCAATCGCTACGGCACCTCGATGGGCCCGCGCGATTTGCAGAATGACCCGCCAATCGGGGCTGCCGACAAGACGCCGGTGTTCAGGGATACGGCGCTCGTACCGCCTGCCGGCTCGCTCGATCGGAACCTGAAGATCCTGCGGGACGAGCTGAAAATCCGCAAGGTGCGCATGTTCCTGATGGGCAACGCCTTCAACTACGGCAAGGCGCCGATCTCGCCGTTGCCGAGTGGGCGCTCGTTCTTCACGGCGCCGCCTTTCGCGCACCCGTTGTTCTTCGATCACTTCAGGGAAATGCTGCAGGTGTTCCAGGCTAACGAGATGCAAGTCATCCCTTCGGTCATCGATTTCGGCGCCTTTTATCCGTTGAGTGGCGGCGGTGGTGGCGCTGGTCGCACCAGCGTCCTCACCTCGCAACGCATCCGATTTCTCGAGACGGTTCTGAAGCCGATGCTGAGAGTCAGCCGCGAAAAGGGCCTCGAAAACACCATCTTCGCCTGGGAGGTGGTGAACGAGCCCGTCTGGAATACGATCGCGGCACCGCTATTTCTGAAGCGTCCTCACACGCGTTCGGATGGTCCCGACGTCAGCATCGACGTGATGGCGACGTTCATCGAGAATTGTCTGACGGTCATCCAGGGCGACGGGTTCCAATCGACCGTGGGCCACCGCTTCCTGAGTGACCTCACCGACACGATGCCCACCGGCACGATGCCGCAGTTTCACTACTACGCAGGCACATCCCTCGCGCGACGCACCTTCGGTGTCGGCGATCCGGATCCGATCCCGAAGCTTTCGGACCTGGCGAGTGACTCCCGCACCCGTAACGCGTTCATCGGCGAGTTCTCGGCCGCGCCGGGCGGCGACAAGAACCAATTCGGCGACGAAGAGCCGGGCGCCGTCTGGCCGGAGTGCAAAGACGACAACGGCAATCAGCTCGACCAGGACCGCGCCCGCGCGAGCTTCGAACGCCTGGCGGTGCTGGCGCGCAAGGGCTACAAGCTGGCCTTCGTCTGGCCCGATCGCAGCGACAAGGAGAAGGGCGTGGTCAACAGCGACGAGCTCAAGCTGAGCGACGACGCCAAGAAGGCGATCAAGCTATTTACCCGGGGTCGCTTCCCCAACGGCATCCCCTAGGCCGTTGCGCCGCTACCGGGCCGGGGCTTCTCCCCTCCGTCGTGCCAGGCGACGATCTCCGCTTCCACGTCGGCGAAGGCACCGGTCTCCGGGCGCTCGAACTCGCGCTGGAACGAAAGGACGCGCTCGCGCAGTGTCGGCTCTTGCGAGTACCCGAGGTTGTGAAGGCGCTCGAAGCCGCCTCGCTCGCCCGATCCCGGCGCCGGAAAGAACTCGATCCGAAACGGCGCCTTGTCCGGAGCCAGGTCCGCCGCCTTCCACTCGACGACCAAGAGCACCGGCGCGCGGCGTGCCTCGATTTCGACGAAGCCGAGCGAGTCCGAAACGGCTTCGAAGCGCAGGTTACCTTGTTGGACCCTCACATCGGCGTTGGGCAGCGGGTTTCGCTCCTGGTCGAGCACCCGCAGCTTCAGCACCAAGCGGCTCGGCGAGGTCGAGGGGACCGGGATCGGCAAGCGCACGAACCGGCCAGGCAAGTACAGCTCTGCAGTCTCCGGATCGTTTTCCGCCTCCGCCAAGTCGGGCTCCTCGCCCGAATCGAAGAACAGGATCTCCGTCCGGCGGTTGAGCTCGCTCCGAAAGTCATCGACCCCGAGCTCTTCGATCGGAAAGAACTCGCCGAAACCAAGCGCCTTCCGGGCGTCGTCGGCGAACTCCAGCTCGGCTCGCAGCTCCGCGAGGCCCGCCACGTCGACTCCGAGCTCCCGCTGCAGCGAAAGCTCGAAACAGTCGAAGAACGCGCCCCAGGTGAGCGGCCCGACGTCGCCGTCGTCGACCAGCGCAGCAGCAGCAGGGTTCAGCGCTTCACGGTGCACGTTGTACTTGCGCTGGAAGCGCTTGAGCGGCTCGGCACCGGTCGCTTCCACGTCGTCGATCGCGGGTGGCGCGCAGTCGAACTCGAGATCGGGAAACGCGCGCGCGACCCAGGCCAAGATCTGCTTGTAGTCGGCGCCCCGGTGCCGC
>JALYWZ010000212.1 GCA_030852505.1 Myxococcota bacterium
CGGCAGGCAGCACGACCTACACATCGGACGCCGACCACGGCGCCACCCAGACCTTGATCACGATCGAGCGCCGCGAGACCGTGGGTATCGCCGCCGCGCAGACCGAGGTCTTTGCGAGCTTCGTGCGCACCCCGCCGGACGTCGATCCGGGCGCGGTCACGCGCGTGACCGGCCTGGACCTCGGCTTGCCGGAGCTCGGGGAATGCAGCGCGGCGAGCTCGGGCCGCGACGGTTCGATCCCGCTCACCCCGCTGCGGCGGGTCGAGCTGCTCGACGCGGGCGACGTCACGCTCGAGACCGAAGCCGGCCGGCTCGAGCTGGCGCGTCGCGCATTTCCCGCGGTAACCGACCTGATGGCGGGCATCGTCTACACGACGCGCGACCAGTCCGCCGAGCTCCCGCCGGCCTCGAGCTACGCGCTCACGGTCGCTGGCAGCGCTCAGGTGCCGACCTTCGCGACACGCGCCGACGCGCCGCCAGCGTTCGAGTCGCTGACCCTGGACGGCGTGCCATTCGCCTCGGTCACGGAGCTCGGCGCGCAGAGCGTGCTCCGCTGGTCGCCCGGCTCGGAGCGCGACATCGTCTACGTGTCGCTGCAGAGCGCCGAAGTCGCGGGAACCACCGTCTGCGCCTTCCGGGATTCCGCGGGTCAGGCGCGGATCAGCGAGCGTGCCCTGCCGCCCGCAGGTCGGGCCTTGCTTTCCGTGCACCGGTTGCGTTCGGTGCTGCTCACCCCCTCGGTCGGGACCGGCGAGCTGCGCTTCGACTTCGAGCAGGCCGTTCCGGTTCAGATCACGACGGCCGAGTAGTTGTTCGGCGCGGCGGGCGAGGTGGCGGCCTAAGATGCCTGGACGGACATGACCATGCCCAGAACCTTAATGACCGCCCGCCCGGCAAGTTTGCGGTTTTGGCGAGGCTTTCGCGAGCACCGGAGCGGAGCGTAGGTGGCTACGTGAGCACCGGAGCGCAGCGAAAACGAAGCCAAAACCCAAAATCGCCGGGCGTGGTGGAAGCTAAAGAGACCGGGATGCGGACATGACGCATCCGCACCGCGTGTACTTCGTGCCCGGGATGTTCGGGTTCGGCCGGCTCGGCACCTTCGACTATTTCACGCACCTGCGCGTCGGGCTCGAGGAGCGGTTCCGCCGCGCGGGCGTCGAGGTGCTCTTCGAAGACGTCCCCGCCCCGCCGACCTCGTCGCTGAGGCACCGCACGCGGATCCTGGCCACGACCGTGGCGCGCACGGCGACCGGGGAACAGGGGCCAATTCACCTGGTCGGGCACTCGACCGGCGGCCTCGACGTGCGGCTCTTGCTCTCGCCGAGCGCGCACCTCGGACTCGCGCCCGAGCTCTTGAGCTTCCGCTCACGCGTGCGCACCGCGATCACGATCAACACCCCGCACTACGGCACCCCGCTCGCGGGCTACTTCGCGACCGTCTCGGGGACGCGGCTGCTCTACGCGATCAGCCTGTTCACCGTGCTGTCGTTGTCGCTCGGAGAGCCTTCGCTCGCGATCTTCTCGCGCGTGCTGGGCGGCGTGGGGCGCATCGACAACCTGATCGCGGGCGAGCTCAAGTTGCTGAGTCGCTTCACCGATTCGATCCTGCGCTACGTCGACAAAGAGGCTCGCGACGAGATCACCGATTTTTTGAGCAAGATCCGCGTCGATCAGGGCGCGGTGATCCAGACCATGCCCGAGTCGATGGATCTGTTCAACGCCACGACCGAAGACGACAAACAGGTCCGCTACGCTTCGGTGGCGTCGGCGGCTCCCCCGCCCCGCTCGCTGCGTGTGGCGCGGCGCATTCGCTCGCCGTACGCGGCGCTCACGGCGCTCCTGTACTCGACCCTGTATCAGTTCGCGAGTCAGCACCCGAAGGTGTACCCGTACGCACGCCCGACGCCGCGCGAGGCCGAGCTCTTGCGCGTCGCGATCGATCCGAGCGTGACGGACGCCTCGAACGACGGCGTCGTGCCGACGCTGAGCATGCTCTGGGGCGAGCTGATCTGGGCCGGAGAGGCCGACCACCTCGACGTGCTCGGCCATTTTCACGACGACATCCAGCCGAGCTCACACACCGACTGGGTGACGAGCGGCGCGCGCTTCACCCGCCAGCGCTTCGGCGCGCTGCTCGACGCGATCGCGGCTTTTCAGCTGAAAGCGTGAGCCAGCCGCTCCAGGATCGGGGGCTTCACCCCTGCTCGATCTTGAAATAGACTCTCGCGTCGATGCGTTCGCGAGCATTCGTGGCTGGGATTTTCGTGCCGGCGCTGTTCGCGCTGGCTTGCGGCTCGGGCCAGAAACAGCCGGCCGTCACCGCGGCCGAGCAGGAGCCGGCGCTTTCGGGCGAAGAGGAGGACGGCGGCAGCCCGCCCGCGCCTCCCCCGACGCCGAAGCTCGACAACCAGCTCGACAAGCCGAAGGTGTTCGGCCTCACCGTCGGGGAAGACACTTCGGGCTACGTGTCTCGCGCGCTGGGCGCCAAGATCAAGAAGCGCCGCTGCGACGACGAGTCGAAGCTCGAGCGCGACGCATCCGATAGCTGGTTCTGCTTCGACAAGACCAAGATTAAGGGCGCGACCCAGGTGAAGGTCGGCTTCTCCGAGCGACCGAACGGGCTCAGGTTGTACGCGGCGATCATCGAGTTTCCGTTGAGTGAGATCGACCGCGTTTTCAAGGAGCTCACCCGCGAGCCGGCGTTCGGCAAATTCTACTCCGAGACCAAGCCCGGGATCATCGAGTGGGATTGGGGCTACGCCCAGGTCTCGCTGGAAGAGGCCGAGGACAGGGCCATAGTCTCCGTCAAGACAATGCTCGAGGAGCCGCAAAAGCGCTCCCGCTTCGTGCAGGCCCAGAGCGTGAATCCCTGGGACGTCGTGCTCGGACACGACACGAAGATCGCGGCCGAATCCAAGCTCAAGGCCGCCGGCTTCAGCGAGGGCACCGCCTGCGTGGAGCTGAGCTCCCCGGGCGCAGAGGTGCGCGTCACCTCCTGCGGCTTCGAGAACGCGGGCGTCACGGGCCTCAAGTACTTGAAGCTGGAGCTCACGGGCCTCGCGGGCGAAGAACAACGGGCCTCCGAGCTCGAGTGCGTCTACGACTCGATGATGATCGACGTGGTGAGGAGCGAGCTCCGCGGTCGCTACGGCGACCCCCTGAAGGGCAGCCCCAAGGACACGCCCACCTGGTGGACCGTCCCCACGGGCATCTTCATGCTCAACGTCTCCGACTACCTGTCCGTGAGCTACCACCACGGCCGCCTGCACCGCATCGCCCAGATGGCCGTCAAGGGCGCGCAATAAGCCACTCCGCGTCGACCGGCCTTTTCGCCTTGCGTTCGTTTGGCCGGCTCTGGCGAATTCGGTCATAGTCCCGGCGTGCGCCGGATCCTCCTCGGTTTGACGTTGCTTCTCGGGTGTTCGGGCCGTCCCGTCCTCGAGGGGCCCGCGCCGGCGCTCGCCCCGCCTCCCGTCATCCAGGAGCCGGTGCGCGAGCCACCCAAGCTGTACCGCGACGAAGTGGTGCGCTGGGTGGACCGCGGCTTCGGGCATTTCCTGCAAATGGTCGAGGTCGAGCCGCGCGTGTTCGACGGCAAGTTCTCGGGCTGGACGATCGTCGGCCTTTATCCGCGCGAGTTCTGGCAAAACGTCGATCTGCGTGAAGGCGACGTCGTGACACGCGTCAACAGCCTGCCGATCGAGCGAGAGACCGAAGCCTTTGCGGCGTTCCAAGGTTTGAAGCAGGCTCGCGAGCTCGACGTCGCCCTCGAGCGCTCGGGAAAGCAGCGGCACCTGCGGCTCCCGATCGTCGATCGGCGGACGACGCAGCCGCCCGTGGCCTCGCGCTGAGCCGCGCGAGAGGCTAGCGGATCGTCCATGCGTGCTGCGTTGGCTTCGGCGGCCCTGCTCGGCTGCGCACCCCCCGCTTCCGCGCCGCAAGACGCCACCGCGGCCACGCACGCCGCGGCTCAGCCGATCCGCGGCGCGGAGTCGATGGAAGCAGCGAGCGCCGAGAGCTTTTCGCCGGTGCTGGCGCTCCCGTCGTGCGCCGACGTCGGGCCCCGGGCTTGCGGCGGGCCTCCGACCCCGGTGGCGAGCTCCTGCCCGGCCGTTTCGGAGTGCGCGCGCAAGTTCCCGATCGACGCACAGGGAGCGCTTCCCTACGTCGACTGCGAGAAGCTCGTCGACGAGACCCCCGCAGCACCTGGCTCCGGGCTCGAAGCCACGGCCATCGTGGCCCTCCGCGGAAGGGAGGAGGAAGTCTCCGTGCACGGCTGGCAGGCGACTGCCCTGCTCGCGCGGTACCCGAACGGCGTCTGCGTCGTAGACAGCCTGTTCGACTGGGCGTTCCTGCATGGCGGCTGGTTCGAGACCGAGCTCACGTACGCCTGGTCGAGCGGCGAAGACGGCGCTCCGCGCTTGGAGATCGCCGGACGCTTGAGCTCCCGCCTACCGCTCGACCAAAGCGAGCTCGAGGCCGGAGTCTCGAATCTGAGTTACGCGCTCTGCAAACGCGCGACCTATTCAGTGAGGGACGGTCGGTTTCGGCGACTGCACGAGGAGCACGACCTGTGCTCGACCGAGCTCGATTCGCGCTGAATGGGTCAAAAGGTAACAGGAAAACAGGGCTCTCCGGCGGGCACAGCCGAGAGTCAGGCGAAAAAGGCGGGTTTTGAGTCTCGCCACGGCACGGAGCGTCGGCCAAGGTAGACCAGCGATGAGGCTCGCGCTGAAGGTGATCCTGGCCACCACGCTCGGCATGCTGGCCATCCTGATCGGCTTCGGTCACTACCGCACTCAGCGCCAGCTCGCTTCGATCGAAGAAGACATGTCGCGCGATCATCGGCTGATCGCTACGACACTCCGTACCTGCGTGGCACGAGCTTGGGAGGCGAACGGCGCGGAGTGGGCGCTGTCGCTCGTCAAGGCGGCCGACAGCGAACGCCCTCACCTCACCATCAGCTGGCTGGATCGAGCCGACTCTCAAGCCACGGTGGAGAGCCGGGAGCTCGGCAAATTCCTGGTGACCCGCGTGCCGGTCGTGGTCGAGCGGCAGGCAGTGGGCGCGATCCAGATCGCCGAGCGGCTCGACGGGCGCGACGACTACGTGCGCGCGAGCGCGGTCAACGCCGTCGCCGCCACCGCGACCTCGATCGGGCTGGCGGTGTTGGTGACGCTGGTCTGCGGCGTGTGGATGATCGGGCGCCCGCTGGACGCGCTGATCCGCAAGGCCAGGCGCGTCGGCGAGGGCGATCTCTCCGGCCCGCTGCGGTTCCGACAGCGCGACGAGCTCGGGGAGCTCGCCAACGAGATGAACGCGATGTGCGAGCGCCTCGGGGCCGCCCAGGTGCGGGCGCGCGAGGAAGCCACGGCCCGCATCGAAGCGCTCCAGCAGCTCCGGCACGCCGATCGCCTGGTCACGGTCGGTCGTCTCGCTGCCGGCATCGCGCACGAGCTCGGCACGCCCCTGAACGTGATCGCGGGCCGCACCAAGCTCTTGCGGAGAGCCGGCGCCGCCCCGGAAGCGCTGGAAGAGTCCCTCGCCATCGTGGCCGATCAGGTCGACCGCATGGCGGCGATCATCCGCCAGTTGCTCGACTTTGCGCGGCACCGCGAGCCCAAGCGCGCGCTCACCGAGCTCGGCGCGATCGTCGGCTCCACGGTGCGGCTGATGCAACCGATCGCCAGAAAGCGCGGCGTAGAGCTGCGCGTCGAGGGTGAAGACCGCGTGGTCGCGTCCGTCGATCGCGCCCAGATCGAGCAGGTGCTCTCGAATTTGATCGTGAACGCGGTCGACGCCTGCTCCGAGGGCGGCCGGGTCGAGATCAGCTGCGGCGCCGAGCCCGCCACGGACGGAGCTCCTCCGACTCCGTTCATCCGTATCGAAGACGACGGGCGCGGCATGGATGAGGCCACGCAGTCCAGGATCTTCGAGCCGTTCTTCACCACCAAGGACATGGGCAAGGGGACCGGCCTCGGCCTCAGCGTCGCGTACGGCATCGTGCAGGAGCACGGCGGCGCGCTGCGCGTCGAGAGCACTCCCAACCACGGCAGCACCTTCACCGTCCGGTTACCCCCAACATGAACCCGAGAATCCTGATCGTCGACGACGACCCCGCGGAGTGCGCCCTGCTCTGCGATTCGCTGCGCGCCGAAAACTTCGAGGTCGAATCCACGCTCGAGCCGCACCAGGCCCTGGAGATGCTGGCGACGCGGCCGTTCGACGCCGTGGTCACCGATCTGAACATGCCGGGCATGCGCGGCACGGAGCTGTGCCAGCGGGTCAAGCAGCAACTGCCGCCGATCCCGGTGGTGGTGGTCACGGCCTTCGGTAGCATCGACACGGCGGTCCACGCCATGCGCGCGGGCGCCTATGACTTCATCGTCAAACCCTTCGACATCGACGCGGTCAGCCTGGTCCTGCGCCGCGCGGTCGAACACCATTCGCTGCGACAAGAGGTCGACGCCCTGCGCCGTGTGATCGACGACTCCGGCGGTTACGGCCAACTGCTCGGGACGAGCCAGCCGATGCGCGAGGTCTATGCGATGATCGACCGCATCGCCGCCAACGACGCGCCGCTGCTCATCACCGGTGAATCGGGCACCGGCAAGGAGCTCGCCGCGCGCGAGGTGCACCGGCGCAGCAAGCGTCAGGACGGCCCGTTCGTCCCCTGCCGCTTCGGCGCGATCCCCGACGGCATGCTCGACCGCGAGCTGTTCGGCGAGGTCAGCGAGCCCGGTCAGGCGCCGCGGGGAGGCCTGTTGCTGGCCGCTGCCGGCGGCACGCTGCTATTGGACGAGATCGGCGACATCCCCACTGAATCCCAGCTCCGGCTGCAGCAAGTGCTCGAGCGCCGCGAGCTTCGCCTGCCGGGTGGGAAGGTGCCCGTCCCGCTCGAGGCGCGCGTGATCGCAACGTCGAACCGCGATCTCGAGCAAGCGATCGAGGACCGGCGCCTGAACCGGGAGCTGCTCGGCAGCGTCAAGGTGTTCCACGTCGAGCTGCCTCCGCTCCGAGCGCGCGGCGGTGACGTCCTGTCGCTGGCTCGCGGCTTTCTGGCCGAGGTCAACGTGCGCGCGCGCAGGCAGCTCCGCGGTTTCACGGCCGCCGCCGCCGAGAAGCTGCTCGGCTACCACTGGCCCGGAAACCTGCGCGAGCTCCGAAACTGCGTGGACCGCGCGGCGGCGCTGGCAAGCTCCGACCACATCGACGCCGGTGATCTTCCGGAAAAAGTCCGCCAATATCAGGCTACCCACGTGCTCGTCGCGGGGGACGATCCGAGCGAGCTCGTCCCGCTAGAAGAGGTGGAGAAGCGCTACATCCTGCGGGTGGTGGAGGCCTGTCACAACAACAAGAGTCGCGCCGCGCGCGTGCTCGGGATCAGCCGCAAGACGCTGTATCGGCGCTTGCTCTCGCTCGGCGTTCGCGTAGACGCGGAAGAGGCCGAGCGCGACTGACGCTGATAGGGAGCGGGCCCCCGCCC
>JALYWZ010000869.1 GCA_030852505.1 Myxococcota bacterium
GCCCGAGGCCGAGCGCACTCCGCCGTTGTGGCGGGCCCTCGCGCGCGGCGCGTGCGGCGACGGCAACTCCGAGCGCTGCTTGTTTGCTCTGCGCGACGCCCTGCGCGCCGCGCCCGTGCTCGCGGAGGACCCCGACATCGTCGCGGACGTGCGGCGGCTCGCGAAGTCGGAGACCCACGGCATGGCGGCGCTCGAGCTTTCGGCCACGGCGCTCGGCACGCGCGGCGCCGATCTGATCTACGACGTGAGCACGGACAAAGCCTTGGGGCGCACGCAAACTGGTGAGCGCGCGCGCGGCTTGCTCCAGGAAGAGCGCGTGAAGCAGGTGATGTCGCCCGAGCTTTCGGCCACGCAACGCCTCCAAACGGCCCTCAAGAGCCCGCGTTGCGCGGAGCTCAAGAAGCTGCTGCCGGAGCTTTCTCCGAAGCTCGATCGGCGAGCGGTTTCGCTGTTGTCGCGCCTGAACGAGCGCCGCGGCTGCGGTTTCTTGGGGCTCGGCGACTGTTACTCGTGCTTGCGGAGCGGCGGCGAGCTCAAGTCCGCGCTCGAAGCCGCGAAGGCGCGGCCGGAGCCGGAGTTCAGTGGGGCCGTAGCGGAGGCTTCGCCGTCCGCGGCGCCCGCCGCTTCGAGCTCGGCGAAATAGCGCCTTTCGCGCAGCCGTCAGAGCTGACAAACTGGTGAGCTTGGAGCCTGCCGTGCGGCACGCATCGAGTCTCTTGGTGGTGCTGGCTTTGCTCGGATGCCAGACCGCGGCTTCGAAGCCGGCGCCGCCGTCCTCGAGCGCGCCGGCACCGATTCCGACGCGGACGGCCAAGGCTCAGCCGCCGCCGTGTCCGTCCGGCATGGTGGTGGGAGCCAACGTGTGCATCGACGCCTACGAGGCGCACCTCGTCGAACGCGGAGCAGCGGGTGCGTTCACCCCGCATCCGCACTTCGAACGGCCCGTGGAAGGGGTCACCTACGAGGCGCGCTCCGAGCGCGGCGTGAAACCGCAAGCGTACATCAGCCGCCTGGAAGCGGCGGCCGCTTGCGCGAACGCCGGCAAGCGGCTGTGCACGGTCACGGAATGGTACCGCTCGTGTCGCGGCCGCGGGGATACGCTCTACCCGTACGGACCCAAGTACGAGTCAGGGCGCTGCAACGTCGGACGCCCGCACCTGCTCACGCGCTTCTTCGGACCAAATCCCAACAATTGGTCGTACAAGTTGCACTTCAACAACCCGAAGCTCAACCGAGAGCCCGGGTTCTTGCTGAACACCGGCGAGCGCGACGGCTGCGTCAGCGACTACGGCGTTCACGACCAGGTCGGCAACCTGCACGAGTGGGTCGCCGACCGCGTGGATCAGACGCTGGCCAAGAAGCTCCCGCTCACCAACGGCATCAAGAACGCGCTCGAACGCAGCACCGGCAAGGGCGTGTTCCTGGGTGGCTTTTTCAGCACCCGCGACGAGCACGGGCAGGGCTGCACCTTCGTGACCACCGCCCACGAGCCGGCGTATCACGATTATTCGACGGGGTTTCGCTGCTGCAGGGACTTGTAAGCGCTGCCCGCTCACTCGGCGCTCAACACGCGCACCTGATCGCCCGTTATCTCGAGCACGGACGTCGGGTTGCCTCCGTAGTGTTTGGAGAGGCCGACGTCGATGCGCCACACCTTTGCGTCACAGGCGCTGTTGATGCCCTGCTGCTGGACGGTGTGACCGACCACCAGGCGCTTGGCATTCAAGCGCGCGAGCACGCGCGAGAGCTCGCCGCACGCGGCCGATGACGGCGCTCCGTCCGAGTACAGGCGCGCCCAGATCGGCGCCTGCTCGTTGGTCAGGCTCTCGGGCGCGGGGGCCAGCGCCGACGCCTGCATCCATTGCCGCGATTCGCGGTTGATGCGTCCGAGCCCGTAGTCGAGGTGCCGCTCGCGCACGCCGCCGTGCACGAACACGCTGTCACCCACCTGGATCACCACGGGGCGCTCGGCGAGGTGCCGCGCTGCGCTTCCGCCGGAAAGGAACGCCGACGCGCGACCGCGCGCCTCGGGCGGGAGTCTCTGGAGCTCGCGCTCGTGACCGGAGCTCGGCGTCTTTTCGTAGTCGTGAAAGCCGTCCTCGGTGACGTAGCGAAAATCGCCCTGCACGTTCATCACCTCGTGATTGCCGTTCAGGACGTGGAGAGCTCCGCCCGCAGCCTTCGCTTCCGTCGACAGTCGCTCGAGCAGCGCCAGGATGTCGGGCTCGTCGTCGCCGCGGTCGAGCTGATCGCCGGTCTGGACGACCACGAGCTTGCCGCCCTTCCAGCGGTCATTCTCGTCGGTGGCGCCTGCCAATCTCAAAGCGCGTTTGGTCGCCGCCAGATCACCGTGGAGGTCGCCGATCGCGACGACGCGCTCGGCCGCAGGGAAGCGGAACGACGTGTCGGTCTCGACCGGGGCGCGTTGGGTGGCGACCGGCGCGGGGGGCGCTGCACGGGTCGCTCGTTCCGGCTCGGTCTTGCTGCAGGCGCTCGCGGTCCACGCTGCCAGCAGCGCGACGATCCAGGGTTTCATGCGCGCATTCTAGGCAATCGCGGGGTCCGCGTTCCGGTGGAAAATTCCAACTACGTTCGCGCGCTGCGATCGAGGTGATCGCAGCGGAGACTTGGGGCATGACACAGGGACGTGTCTCTTCCGAGTGCTCTCCGTTCCCGAATGGCAAGCCGCTTTCCCAGCCTGATCAGCGCGCTCGTCGTGACGATCGCCGCGTGCAGCAGCGAGGACGGCGGCTCACCGCCCGACGGCGGCGGTGTTTCCGGCGCGGCCGGCGCGAGCTCGGGCGGCAAGCCGGGAAG
>JALYWZ010000870.1 GCA_030852505.1 Myxococcota bacterium
GCCCCATGAGCACGATGCGCGTTCCAGAGCCCGCCGTCTTGATCACCTCCGGCCGCTCTTCATCGTCGACGGCCGCCACGAAGTCGCTATCGCCGTCGTTGCTGAACGAAAGGAGCCCGTACTGACCGGAAGGGTCCCGCACCATCTGGATCGCTTCGCCGGACCGGCCTTCCTTCCACGACAAGTAGACGAGGCCGGCAGGGTTGCGCGTTGCGGCTGTGATCTTGGCGCCCACGCCGTAGTTTCCGTCGAGCGCCTGCCGAGAGCCCGAGGACGACAGCGTGTTGATGTAGCGGATCATCTCCTCGCCCGACATGCCGATGCCGTTGTCCGTGATCGACAGCTTTAGAACGCCAGAGCTTGAGCGCGTCTGGTCCGCTTCCCACAGGATCATGCCCTCCGTGCGTCCGGCGCGAGCGATTGCCTCAAGCGCGTTCTGGGTGAGCTCCCGGAGGTACTGCAGGGGAGCGCAGTCCTTCCCCATGCGGTCCAGGAGGAAGCCGGTGTTGTCGACCTTCATCTTCAGCGTCTTGGTCATGTGATCTCCGCGCGACGGACTCGAAGTCGGACGCGAGTGTGGAAGTGCACAGGGGCGAGGACGGCCTCAGCGCTGCGCGCAACCGTTGGATTGACGGACCGTTCAGAGGGGCGCGCCGATCCGTCTCACGGACATCCACGCGGGCGGAGGGGCTGGGCGCTTTCGGCGGCGAGCTTCCGCAGGGCGGCGGTCAGGGGGAGGGTCGACTCGACCTTCGTCCCTCTTTTATGCAGCACGAGGCGAGCTCTAGCAAGCGGGATTTCGGCAGAAGCGGAAGGACCTTGCGGCGTTGGCGATCGACTGCGCCCCAATACCGCGCTAGGGCGCGCTCACCGCACCCCACTGATCGCCCGATAAGCCTCCACCGGCACATCGAGCGTCGGATCAAAGCGGCAGCTCATCGCGCGGTATTCGACGCGCGTGGCGGCGCCGTCGCCGAGGACGCGGAAGAGCACTGAGCGGTCCGGCGCGTCCAAGGAAATCAACGCGCTCTCGCGGCTCGACGGGGCGCCTTCGATCGGCACGAGCACGGCGCCGAAGGTGGAGGCGCACGGGGCTTCGGGAGTGCCGTGGAGGACGGCGCCCATCGTGAGCAATGTGCGAGGGCCTTCGACGCTGTCGCTGACGATCACGGGGTGGAGCGTGCCGGGGGTCGGCGCGCTGATCACGCGCGGGGTCTTGGTGCGCTTCTCGACGCCGCAGGCGCTCGGGCGCTCGCCGAGGCCGAGCAAGGTGGGGACGGGGACGGGCGCGGCGACGGCGTCGCCCTCGGCCTGGAACGGGAAGATGTACGCGCTCGAGAAGCTGCCGGACTCGTCGCTGAGCTCGACGTGGCTGCCGGCGCGGTCACCGACGTAAGCGACGCTCGAGGTTTGGCTCAGGCCGAAGGCGCCGGGCGCGGGCAGGCCGGTGGTGAAGGCGGTGGGCTCGCCGGGAGCCAGCAAGCTCGAGCGCGCGACGGCGGTGCCTCTTCCGAAGAGGCCGACGCTGACGTGCGCGTCGCCGACGTGCGCCATCTCGCCGCGCATCGGCAGCGTGGCGCCCGCGGGCCACTTGGGCGCGGGCAAGCTGACGACGCGCTTGCCGTCGAGGAACAGCGTCGGCTGATCGGCGCGATCGAGCGTGTGCAGCCGCAGGTAGAGGCCTTGGTTCGCGACGCTGAGCAGCGCCGGCATGGCTTGCTGCGCGCGAGCGGGGCCACGGATGTAGTCGCCGGTGGAGT
Source organism: Myxococcota bacterium (assembly GCA_030852505.1). Classification (GTDB taxonomy): domain Bacteria; phylum Myxococcota_A; class Polyangia; order Polyangiales; family Polyangiaceae; genus PMG-095. The sequence continues at coordinate 1,761 of JALYWZ010000870.1, forward strand.
AAGGACCACCGTCTTTGAGCCGCACTTTGCCGACGCGGCCTTCGAAGAAGTTCGTCCAGGCGACTTCGACGTCCGTCAGGTTGAGCGACCCGGGCGACGATTCGGGAATGCGATAGCGAACCGCGGCGACGCCTTCGATCTGGTTGGCGAGGCTGAAGGCGCGATCTTCCGGGCGCTCGCTGGGCTCGAACAGGACCAGCGGCGCGACCTTGCCCTTTTCGGACACGAACAGCGTGACTGCGGCGCGATCGGGATCTTCGGCCACCGCGTACCAGTCGACCGCGCCGAGGTCGGCGTCGTGCACGTCGGGCGGCTCGGAGACGCCGGGCATCGCGCGCCAGGCCGCGCCGTCGAGCGTGCAGCCGATTGGCGTGCGCAGTTTGCGTTGAACCGGCGGCGGAGTGGGGCGGAGCGGCGGCGGCAGGAGGCTTGCCTGGTCTTCGGCTTGTCCGCCCCAGCCGAGCCGCGACAGGGACGAACCCACGACACAGGCTTCGGGCGCGCAGCGGATCGCGACGTCACACGCGGAATCATTCGGGCAAACCGCGACGGGCAGGCGCAGCACGGGCTGGAAGGTGACGCCGCCGTCGAGCGACTCCCAGAGCTGGCGCGTGGTAGGCGTGATGCTGATCGCGCGCAAGCCAGACGCGCCGAGTAGCGCGCGCGATTCGGGAGCCTCCGCAGAGGACAGCAGCTTGCCGCGTTCGTCCGTGACCACGAGGATGCGCCGGCCGTAGCTCGAGAACACGATTGCGACCGCGCCGTCTTCGGCGGGGCTCAGGGCATCGACGCGCGAGCTCGCGGTGCGATCGACGTTCGAGTCGTCCTCGTCCGGGGCGAACGGAACCAGATCCAGATCTTCGGGTTCGAAGCTCTTGCCGCCGTCGTGCGACACGAACAGCGCGTAGCGGCTGGTCTTGGTGCGGCGCCCGACGGCGTAGGCGGTCTTGCCATCGACCGAAAACGCCAGGGCTTGCGGCGCGTCGGCGAGCGATGGCGTTGCCGAGAGCGAGCCGCTGCGCGCGTCGGCGCTGCCGCGGGCTTTGGCCGGAGCC
>JALYWZ010000213.1 GCA_030852505.1 Myxococcota bacterium
GCCCGCACCCCCGGTTTCAGCGCAGCCGCCCGCGGCTCCGCCCTCCGCCGCACCTCCGACCGGAGCTTTCCCGGCACCGCCTTCACCGTGACGCGGCTTGCCAGCGAGGGCCGAACGGGGCAGGGGTCGAGCGTGCAGTCCGGTTTGACGATCCGTCCGGCGCGGTCCGGCGACGAGTCCGCGTTGTTCGAGATGATCCGGGAGCTCGCTATTTTCGAGCAGCTCGAGCACTTGGTTACGGGAAGCGCGGAGGGGCTGGCGCGCGACTTGTTCGGCTCCGTGCCGCGCGCCGAGGCGCTGCTCGCCGAGCTCGACGGCAGCGCCGTCGGCTTTGCGCTGTTCTTCTCTTCCTACTCGACGTTCTTGACGCGGGCCGGCATCTACCTCGAGGACCTCTATGTGCGGCCCGCCGCGCGGGGGCGTGGCACGGGCCGGGCTGTGCTGGCCGCCGTCGCGAGGGTGGCCGTCGAGCGCGGCGCCGGGCGCCTGGAGTGGGCGGTGCTCGACTGGAACGAAAAGGCGATCGGCTTCTACGAGCACGTCGGCGCAGAGCGGCTCGAGGAGTGGCAGCTGTGCCGCATCACGGGCGAGCGCCTGCAAAAGCTGTCTCGGCTCTCCCAAACCCCATGACCACCCTGCTGATCGGCATCGCCGGAGGTACCGGCAGCGGCAAGACCACTCTCGCGGCTCGCATCACCGAGTCCATCCCCGGTCACGCCGCGTTGATTCAGCAGGACTGGTACTACCACGACCGTTCCGGGATCTCCGAAGCGGAGCGCGAGGCGATCAACTACGACGAGCCGGCCGCAATCGACAATCAGCGGCTTGCCCACGACCTGCTCCAGTTGAAGCGCGGGATCGCGGCGCACTGCCCGCAGTACGATTTCGGCACGCACACGCGAGCCGCGGAGCTGCGGCGCATCGAACCCTGCCGGGTGGTCGTCGTCGAAGGGATCCTGCTGTTTGCGGTGGAAGCGCTCAGAGACGTGTTCGACCTTCGGATCTTCGTCGACACCGACGACGACATCCGGCTGATGCGCCGGATCCGCCGCGACATCGTGGAGCGGGAGCGCGACATCGGCTCCGTCGAGAACCAGTACTTCGGCAGTGTACGTCCGATGCACGTGCTGCACGTCGCACCCAGCCGGCGCTTTGCTCACCTGATCGTGCCGGAGGGCGGCGAAAACGCCGAAGCGCTCGACGTGATCGTGGGTCGTCTCAAATACCTGATCGGCGCCTGAAGCGATGATTTCCGAGCCTCCGGACGACGCCGTCGTTCTCGCCACGAGACACTGGCTCGAGCGTGCGGTGATCGGGCTTTCGTTGTGCCCGTTCGCCAAGGCCGTCCAAGTCAAAGATCAGATCCGCTACGTCGTGAGCGCTGCCGAGACGCCCGAAGCGCTGCTCGAGGATCTACGCCGGGAGCTCGCGGCGCTGGCCGAGGCGGATCCAGAGCAGGTGGAGACGACGCTGCTGGTGTTGCCGCGGGTACTCGCCGATTTCTACGACTACAACGACTTCCTCGAGCGAGCCGACGAGGTGCTCGAGGAGGCTGGGCTGTCGGGTACGCTGCAAATCGCGAGCTTCCACCCGCAGTATCGGTTCGCCGACTCGGAGCCGGACGACGCGGCCAACTGCAGCAATCGTTCGCCGTATCCGATCTTGCACTTGTTGCGCGAGGACAGCGTCAGCCGCGCGGTCGAGGCCTTCCCGGAAGCCGCGCAAATCTTCGAGAAGAACGTGCGAACCTTGCGCGAGCTCGGCCACGCAGGCTTTCAGCGCGTGCTGTCGGGTGAAGGCCTGCCCGCGCGCGTTCCCGTTCCGGACAGGGCCGGCGATTTCGCGTCGCTGCCGTTGTCGGCGCCGCTGCTCGAAGCGGTGGCATCGCTCGGCTTCGAGAAGCTCACGCCGATCCAGGCCAAAGCCCTGCCGGCGCTGCTCGAGGGAAGAGATCTGGTCGGACAATCCCAGACGGGCAGCGGCAAGACGCTGGCCTTCGCCCTGGCTCTCTTGGAGCGGGTGGAGCTCGAGACGCGGGAGGTGCAGGCCTTCGTGCTGTGTCCCACGCGCGAGCTCGGCGCGCAGGTCGCGAGGGAGCTGCGGAAGCTCGGGCGCGGCCGGCCCGGGTTGTCGGTGGTCGTGCTGTCCGGGGGCGAGCCGGTTCGCGAGCAAGCCCGCGCGCTCGAGCGGGGAGCGCACGTCGTGGTCGGCACGCCTGGCCGCGTGCTCGATCACCTGCGCCGGCGCACGCTGCGGGTGCATCGCGTGGGCAGGATCGTGCTCGACGAGGCCGATCGCATGCTCGACATGGGCTTTTTGCCGGATATCGAGCAGGTGCTGAAGGCGCTGCCCGAGCGGCGGCAAACCGCGCTGTTCTCGGCGACGTTCCCCGAGTCGATCCACGAGCTCAGCGCCAAGCACCAGCGCGATCCGCTGTGGGTCCGCGTCGAACAGCGCGCGGAGGAAGCGCCGGCGATCCGCCAGCTGGTGGTTCGCACGGACGCGGCCCGAAAGCTCGAGCAGCTGCGCTGGGTGCTCGAGCGACACGCGCACGAGTCGGCGCTGGTGTTCGCCAACCAGAAGCTGACGGTGGCAGAGCTCGAAAGGGGCCTGGCTTCGGCCGGCCTCAGCGTCGCGTCGTTACACGGTGACCTCGAGCAGCGCGAGCGGGAAAGCGTGATGGCCAAGTTCCGCAACGGCAGTACGCGCATCCTCGTCGCCACCGATGTGGCCGCTCGGGGGATCGATCTGGAAGCTCTGGATCTGGTGGTGAACTTCGACTTGCCGACTCAGCCAGAGATCTACGTGCACCGCATCGGACGCACCGGGCGCGCGGGAAAGTCGGGCCTCGCGATCTCCTTCGCCGCAGCGGACGACGATCCGAAGCTCGTGGCCGTCGAACGGTTCACGGGGGTTCGGCTCTCGCCCGTCGAAGCAGAAGCCGCTTCCGTGACGCGAGCGCGCAAGCCGCTCGCACCCGACGCGAAGATGAAGACTCTACGCCTCTCGGGGGGCCGCAAGGACAAGCTCCGGCCCGGCGATATTCTCGGTGCGCTGACGGGGGAAGCAGGAGGGCTCGCTGGCTCCGATGTGGGCAAGATAGAGATACACGATCACCATGCGTTCGTGGCCGTCGCCCAGGCCGCGGCGTCGACGGCCTTGAAGCGCCTCAACGCCGGCCGGATCAAGGGCAAGCGCTTTCGGGTCACGCTCGTGGACTAGCTGTAAGGAAAGCCGGGTGTGACGCGGAAGTCGCGCTGTGCCAGCGACGCCAGCCATAAAGTCGCTGAAACCGCAGCGAAAATCGCAGTTTCGAGTGGCATGCATCCTGCTCCTTCAGGAATATTCTTCGAGCGGTCACACAGATGAGGCTGAGGTTTTCGTTGATCGGCGCGCTGCTGGCGCTTGGCTGCGGTTCCGAAGCGGCGCTCGAGGACAGCCCGCGCACCTTGCGTATCAACGAGGTGGTCTCGAACAACGAGGGGGCGTGGCTCGATGAGCTGGGCGAGGCGGACGACTACGTCGAGGTGATCAACATCGGCACCGAGCCCGTGGATCTCAGCCAGTTCCAGATCCGTGATCGCAGCGGGGAACGCCCGCTGCCGAGCGGCAAGCTGGGCCCCTCCGAAGTGCGCCTGCTGTTCGCGGACGACAGCCCGGAACAGGGCCCGAGCCACCTGCCGTTCAAGATTTCCGCCACGGGCGAGCCGCTCGCGCTCGTGGCCCGCGACGGCACGGTCATCGACTCCGTCGAGGTGCCCGCGCTCGAGGAACACCACGCATTCTTGCGCCTGCCGGACGGTACGGGCGACTTCGTCGATTGCGGTTGGGCGACGCCGGCGCGTCCGAACGGCGAGCTCTGCGGGAACGACTCCGAGCTCGTCGATCCCGACGATCTGACGTTCGCCGAGTTCGACTGGGCGAACGCCCCGAACAGCCTGCCCACACCGCTCGCCGTCACCGAGCTTGCGCTGCGCCCGGCGCGGTTCATCGAGGTCTCGAATACCTCGGACGAGATCGTGAGGCTCTCGGACTACTCGCTCGGTGTCGCGACGCACCGCTTTGGTTTGCCCTGGCCAGCTCGGGACGCCGGCACCACGGTCGCGTTGCCGGACACGGAGCTCGAACCGGGCGAGCGAGTGACCATCGAGCTCGGCGAGGCGGACCTCGGCGCGCTCGCCGAAGACCCGAGCTTCGAGGGCGTGGTCACGGTTTGGGCCAACGCCGGCGGCACGTCCGGCCGTGTCGACTTCATGGATTGGCCGGACGACGCGGTGCTCACTCGCGGCGAAGGGGACGACACCGCGTTCCGGTTTTGCGCGAACGAAACCCCCGGCGAGCCGAACGAAGACTGCGAAGCGATCCCGACGCGGAAGCTCGGGGACCACACGCGCGGGCTCCTGGCCGACGGGGATTTCGAGGCGCTGGCCGCCGGCCGTCACGGCCTCGGCACGGAGTCGGTCGAGTTCGTGATCGACATGGAGAGCGGGGACGTCGTCACGTTCCTGAACTCCGCGGACTGGGACCTCCACTACATGTTCATCCGCGAACGCGTGGAGGGGTTGCCGCATCTCGATCGCTGCGATCCCGTGGAGGCTCAGCAATTCTCGGAGGGCTGGTACGCCTTCAGCGAGAAAAACTACTTCCAGGTTGAAGGCCGCCGCTATCTACTCGGGACCCTGGTGCGTCACGCGGGCTCGGGGCTTTCGACCGTGCAGTTTGCGCCGGGCGATACCATCTCCGAAAGCCAGATGAAGCACGCGTTCTTCACGGTCATGAAGCACGTGAAGAACCCGAGAGACTGGCTGATCCGCCCGCAGACACCCGATCAGGTGGAGCGGATCCGCCGGATCGAAGGCGAGCTGCCGATCGTCGGGCCGAACGCGCCCTTTCGAGGGGTGACGTTCCAACCGCTCACGCCGGCGATCGCGTACGGCACGCTCCGGTTCGTCGATTCCGACGAGCTCCGGCGGACCTCGCTGGGGCCGCGCGATATCGTGATCACCGATCAGGTGCCGAACGACATCCCGCTGATCGGCGGGCTCATCACCGAGTCGTTCCAGACGCCGCTCGCGCACGTCAACATCTTGAGCCGCGGGCGCGGGACGCCGAACATGGCGCTGCGGAACGCGCGCACGGATCCGCGCATCGCGCCGCTGCTCGGCGAGCTCGTGCGCCTGGAAGTGACGGGGTCCGATTTCAGCATCGCGCTCGCGGATCGCGAGGAAGCGCTGGCGTTTTGGCAGAGCCGCAGCCCCGAGGGCGACCCGCTCGTGCCGCGGCTCGACGAGAGCGTGCGCGGGATTCAGCTCCTGGAGGAGCACTCGGTGGCGGACATCCCTTCGCTCGGCGGCAAGGCCGCGCAGCTGGCGGAGCTCCAGCGCGTGCCGCTGTGCACGGGGCGCGCCGTCGAGACACCGCGCGGAGCGTTCGCGATACCGCTGGTCCATTCCCGCGAGCACTACGTTGCGAGCGGAGCCCGGGCTCGCCTGGACGAGCTCGAACAGGACGCCGAGTTTCTGGCAGATCCGCTGATCCGCGAGCAGGGCCTGGCCGAGGTCCGCGCGCTCGTGCTCGGTCACCCGGTGGATGCCGAGCTGCTCGCCGAAGTGCAGCGGGGCATCAGCGAGCGCTGCCCGGACCAAGCGATGCGCTTTCGGAGCAGCAGCAATACCGAGGATCTGTCGGGCTTCAACGGCGCTGGCCTGTACGACTCCGTCGGCCTCGACGCCGACGAGGTGCCGGACGAAGTCGAAGCGGCGATCCTAGAGGTGTGGGCGAGCCTGTTCACGACCCGCGCCTACGACGAGCGCACCTACTACAACGTGGAACAGAGCCAGGTGGGCATGGGCGTGTTGATCCACCCGGCGTTCCGCTCGGAGCGCGTCAACGGCGTGGCCGTGAGCCGCGACGTGCTCGATCCGACCCGCGGTGACCGCTACTACATCAACGCCCAGGTCGGCGAAGCGCTGGTCACGAACCCGGCACCGGGGATCGCCAGCGACCAGTTCACGTTCCAGTCGAACGGCTGGCTACGCCTCGAGCAGCACACCCACTCCTCGTTCAGCCCCGACGAACCGGTGATGACGATCGAGGAAATCGAGGCGCTTTCCTGCAATCTGACGCAGATCCACAATCATTTCCGGAGCGTGCTCGACCCCGCGCATGAGGTTTCGTGGTTCGCGATCGACATCGAGTTCAAGCTGATGGGTCCGGAGCGGAAGCTGTGGATCAAGCAGGCGCGCCCGTACTCGTTCGGCGCCGATGCGCCCACGAACTGGTGCGATTTCTGAGCTAACCCAGTATTACTGAGGAACGCGCAGCGGTACGTCGGTGAGCGCGTAGCGCCGCTCGCGATCTCCGGTGCCGAGCTCGCCGTTTTCGTTCTTGCCCGTGCAAGCGACGACGCCCGCGCTGTCGACGAGGCAGGTCGTGAACACGCCGACATCGACGCTGGTAGCGCGGCGTCCGAGCTCGACCGGTCCCACGCGCAACGAGGTGTCGTCCGAGTCGAGCTGGCCTTCGGCGTTGCGGCCCCAACACCAGACGCTCGCGTCTCGGCGGATGGCGCAGGTGTGGAAGGTGTGGGCGGCGACGCTCAGCCAATCTCCGCCGGGAACGCGCGTCGGGGGGATGGACTCCGAAACCGGGACACCGAGCGGGGAGCCGGCTTCGGCCTGAAAAGACGTGTTCGTGCCCCAACACCAGAGCGTGCGATCGGCGCGCAGCCCACATGAATATTGTTGGCCAGAGACGACCTGCACCCAATCCGAGTCCGCGCCGAGCCGGAGCAGGACCCGCTCCTGGATCTGGTCGCTCGCCGAGCCGAGCTGGTGTTGGCTGTTGCGGCCGGTGCAGAACAGGGCGCCGTCGCTGCGCACCAAGCAGGTATGCCCGTCGCCTGGACCGATCGAGCGGTAGGTCGCGTCGCCGACGCGGACCGGCTCGAGGGCGTCGGCGTTCTCCTGTGTGTCGCCGGGGTAAGCGTCGTCCAGGCCGAGCTCACCCTCGCCGTTCTTGCCCCAGCACCAGGCTTCCCCGGTTCCGAGCAGCGCGCAGCTGTGCGCGAACCCGCAGCTGATCTGGGCGGCGTTGCCGGGGAGCGCTACGCGCGTCGCGCTCGAGAGATTGCGCCGATCGCCCTGACCGAGCTGGCCCCGCTGGTTCGAGCCCCAGCAAAATACCTCGCCCAGATCGGTCAGGCCGCAGGTGTGCTCGTTGCCGGCGCACAGGTTCTGGTAGCGCTCGTTGCCCGCGACCTGCAGAGGTTCGAGGGCGTCGGCCGGGTCGCTATTTCCGAGCTGACCGAGCTCGTTCGAGCCCCAGCAATAGATCGAGCCGAGCGCGAGCGCGCAGCTGTGCGAGAAGCCCGTCGCCACGAGCTTGGCTGCGAGCGTCGCGGGCTCGGACGGCGGCACGGCCGTATCGCTCGGGTCGGGTGCCGGGCCGAGCACCTGGCCGCTCTCGGAGCAGGCGAGCGC
>JALYWZ010000871.1 GCA_030852505.1 Myxococcota bacterium
GAGCCACCGAGGCTGCGGCGCGCTCCTCCGCCGCCGCGCGCGCGATCGTCTCCGCGATCGCGGACAGCATCGAGCGCTCGGAGCTGCGCCAAACCTTCACGAGCTCGCCGCGGATCCGCGCCGTGCTCGGCGACGAAGCGGCCCTGCCGGCAGCCGGCTGAGCGCGCTCACAACTTCTTCAGGAATCATTTAGCTCGGGCACAAGGTCTTTTCGGACCGCGGTGACCACGCTGAGGGCCATGAAATGGCTCCTCTCGGCGGCCGGCGCGGCGGCGCTCGTCGCGGCCCTGTCTCAACGAACCGGCGCAGCGTATGAACCGCCGGCCGGTATCGAGCTTCATCTGGACGAAGGCCTCGCTCACCTCGGGCCAGGCGAGCTCGGAACGTTCGAAATCGACGGCCTGGAGCGCGCGGTGTCGGCGCGGATCCACTTGCGGGGCGGGACCGCCGAGCGTGTCTGGTTGCCGCCGGGGCTTTACGGGTTGCGCTTCGTGCCGGACGCGGATGCGCGGTCATCGGTCGGTCTCGCGCTCGGTCCGAGCGTGGTCTTGGTACCGCCGCGCGCCGTGACGCGGGTCAACGTCCTGCTCACACCGTCAGCGCGCGACCTGCTTTCTGTGTCCGGACCCTGAGCTCTTTCGAAGCTTCGTCCACACTCGGCGAGCCCACAGCTCGAAGCGATCCAGCGCCTTGGCGATCGTTTGGGATTGGGTTGCGAACAACACCGCGGACAGGGCGAAGAAGACGACCGCCGGGCCCGGAATGAACGCCAGCACCACCCCGACGGCGAACGCGAGCACGGCGAAGATCGGCCGCATCCAGCGGGCCAGGGCGGAGCGTGATCGATCTTTCTCACGCTGGCGATCCCGAGCCTCTTGGAAGCGCTTTCCGGGCTTCGACGCCTTGAGGGCTTGCCAGTTCTCGTTCCACTGCTTCTTCCAGCGGCTGAAGGGCATGCCCTGTCCAAGGCAGGGAGCGTACCAGCGGCTTTTCTCGAGGTTTTGCGGATGCCCGCCTTCAAATCCGCCACAGTTCGGGCGATACAGTGACGGAAATCTACTGCGAACGGCACTGCAAAAGCGCACTGCAACAGAGCCCGCCGATGCCTCAACGAACCCTCTCGCTCTCCGTCCTCGCTCTCCTCTTGGCGTTCACCGGTCACGCGCGAGCCGACTACCCGATCGCGTCGCACCGCTTCCTGGCTGATCCCGCGGCGCTCGTGCATGAGGGGCGGGTCTACCTCTACAACTCCAACGACGACGACAACCCGAACGACGGGTACGAGATGAAGTCGATCGTCTGTGTCTCGTCCGCCGATATGAAGAATTGGACGGACCACGGAATCGTATTCCAGGTTCCGGCCGACGCCTCCTGGGCCCATCACTCCTGGGCGCCCCAGCCGCTCGAGCGTGACGGCACCATCTACCTTTACTTCGGTAACAACGCGAACGGCGTCGGTGTGGCGTCGAGCAAGGACCCCGCCGCGGGCTTCAAGGACGCGAAGGGCAGCGCCCTGGTCGACTCCAACACACCGGGGGCGTCGGGCAGCAACATCTGGCTGTTCGATCCGGGCGTGTTGCTCGACACCGACGGCAAGGCGTACCTCGCGTTCGGCGGCAACGGCGAGAACAACGCGCGTCTGATCCAGCTCGGCAGCGACCTCGTCAGCGTCACGGGATCCGCCATGGCGCTGTCGCCCAAGGGCTTCTTCGAGGCCGCGTTCCTGTTCAAGCGCAACGACGTTTACTACTTCGCGTACTCGACCAACTCCGCCAATGGCCTGCGCATCGACTACCTGAAGAGCAGCTCGCCGATGTCGGGCTACACGTACGGCGGCATCCTGGCCGATCAACCCCCCGAGAACGGCAACAACAACCACGCCTCGGAGTTCGAGTTCCAAGGCAGGTGGTACCACGCGTACCACAACCGCGTGGTCGCCAAGAAAGCGGGGGCGCCGGACACGTACAAGCGCAACATCGCGCTCGAGGTGCTCGACTTCAACGCCGACGGCAGCATCAAAGAGGTCACTTACACGACCGACGGCGTCCCTCAGGTCGGCACGCTGGATCCGTACGTGCGCGTCGAAGCCGAGACCACCAACGCGCAGAGTGGCATCGAGACCGAGCGCTCGAGCGGCGGTGGCATGTACGTGAGCAGCATCGGCGACGGTGACTGGATCCGCGTGCGCGGCGTCGATTTCGGCAGCAGCGGGGCAAAGTCCTTCAGCGCGAGCGTGGCTGCTACGGGCACGGGCTCGATCGAGATCCACACCGACAGCGCTACTGGTCCCGTCCTCGGCAAGTGCGACGTGGCAGCGACCGGGGGTGCGCAAACCTGGGCGACCACGAGCTGCGACGTCACCGGGGCGACCGGCGTCAAGGACCTGGTCTTTGCGTTCAAGGGCAGCTTCGCGTTCGACTTCTGGCAATTCACGCCGGTCGGTGGCGGCGCAGGCAGCGGCGGTGCGGGCGGTGGTGGTGCGGGTGGCGCCGCTTCCGGCGGGGGCGGCGTGTCCACCGGCGGTGCCTCGACCGTGACCGGCGGAGTGGCTGCCGTCACGGGCGGCGCTGCCACGTCTCCCTCGGGAGGGATGCCCGGGTCCGGGCAAGCTGGACAGACTGGAACTACCGGTGGACGCGCCCCGACGGGCGGCGCTCCGGTCGCGACGGGTGGCTCGGTGACCAACACCGGAGGCACACCGAGCGCGAGTGGCGGTTCTACCAGCGTGCCTCCGGCGGAGCCTCCGCCGAGCAGCAGCGAGGACGGATGCTCCTGTGTCGTGACTCCGGCGCGCGCCTCCGCCACACCG
>JALYWZ010000872.1 GCA_030852505.1 Myxococcota bacterium
CTCTCGTCGTACTCGGAAATGAAGCAGCTCGGCGCACGCGGCGCCGTCGAGCACGTCGAGCAGCGCGCGCGGTTCGCAGAGCAGAGCCTGCGCTCGGCGATCGACCAGGCGGACGCGCTGCTCGATCGCACGCGAGACATCGCGCGCGCACGTTCGAGCGACCAGGATCCGAAGTCGCTGGCCTTCGCGCTGCGCGATCTCGGGCTCGAGCGCCGTGGCTTGAAATGGCTGAGCGTGTCGTTCCCGGACGGCACGTTTCAGGGCGCGTTCCGCGAAGGCGAACGGCTGCGCTTTCAGCAGAGTCGCATCGAGCACGGCCGCACCCGCATGCTGCAATACGACTTCGAAGGCGACGGCCTGGTCGAGAGCGGGGGAGCGGGCTTCCACTACGACCCGCGCGAGCGCGAGTTTTATCGGAGCGCGGTGGCGGCGCGCCGCCGGATCTGGACGGCCCCGTACCCGTTCTTGCCCGACTACCGGAGCGGGATCAGCCGCGCCGAGCCGGTGTTCGACGCGGGGGGGGAGCTGCACGCCGTGGTGACGGCCGACTACGACGTGGCGCAGTTATCGGGCACGCTCGGTGTTCCCGCTCTCGACGGGCGGGTCGTCGTGTTCGCGCCCAACGGCGCGCTGCTCGCCGTGCGCGGGCTACCCAAGGCGGCGTTGCCGAAGAGCGCCGATCCGAACCGGGCGCTGCGGTTCACCGACCTCGCCGATCCGCCGCTCAGCGCCTTCTTCGCCGCGCGTCGGCCAAAGGCGCCGGAGCCAGCGACCTTCGAGAGCGGTGGTCAGCGCTTCTTCGCCGTCGAGCGCGCGCTCACCGAACCCGCGGGCCTCGGCTGGCGGCTCGCGAGCATCACCTCCGAGAGCGCGCTGTTCGCGGAGGCGCGCGCGCACGCGAAAAAGAGCCTGATTTCGAGCTCGGCCTTCGTGCTGGGCGCGATCCTGTGCGCGGCGGCGATCGCCCTCGGCATCGATCGGGTCCGCCGCTCGCGAGCCCGCGCGGAGCGCCGGGTCGAAACCTTGCTCGAGCGAGCGCGGCAGCTCGGAAGCTACCAGCTCGAAGAGCGCATCGGGCGCGGCGGTATGGGCGAGGTGTGGCGGGCGCGGCATCGCATGTTGGCGCGGCCCGCCGCGATCAAGCTGATCCGCGGCGAGGTGCTGGGGGACGACCGAGAACGCGTCGAGGCGCGCTTCCAGCGCGAGGCCCGCGCGCTCGCTGGTTTGCGTTCACCGCACACCGTCTCGGTGTTCGATTTCGGGCGCACGCTCGACGGGCGACTGTTCTTGGTGATGGAGCTGCTGGACGGTCTGCCGCTCGACCGCGTGCTCAAGCTGTACGGGCCGCTGCCGGCGTCGCGCGTGGTGCCAATCTTGATCGGCGCGTGCCACTCGCTCTCCGAGGCGCACGCGGCGGGCATCGTGCACCGCGACGTGAAGCCCGCGAACTTGTTCCTGTGTCACGACGGCGACGGGATCGAGCGCGTCAAGGTGCTCGACTTCGGACTCGTCAAAGACACGCGCAGCGTGCAGCTCAGCCTCGAGGGCGGGATCTCCGGCACGCCCGACTACATGGCGCCCGAACAAGCGCACGGCAAGGAGCTCGACGGCCGCGCCGATCTTTACTCGCTCGGCTGCACCGCGTTCCATCTGCTCGCGGGCCGACCGGTGTTCAGAGAGCCGAGCGACGTGGCGACGCTGCTCGCACATCAAGCAGAGCCCCCACCGTCGCTATCCAGCGTCAGCGCCGCACCGATCCCGCCGGAGCTCGAGGCGCTGATCGCACGATGCCTCGCCAAGCAACCAGAATTCCGTCCGATTTCAGCCGCCAGCCTGGGTCGGGCGCTGGCGGCAATCCGCTTTGGCGACGACGATCGCCTGACACAGGAGCAGATTCGTGAATGGTGGGAAGGTGTTTCAGCCAGAGACATCCCGCCGCCGTCTTCCGTCGAGCCACGTATTCTGGCGCGGCCGGCTTGAAACCGGAAAACCTTCACGGGTATCCTGAGTGAACGTGGCGACGGAACTGAGCGAGCTCGAGAGCGCGAGGCTCAAGCTCGTGCGGGAAGCGCGCGCCGCGGATCCGGAGCTCGCCCGCGCGCTCCATCAAGTGACGCGCGTGGCAGCCGCCACGCTCGGCGTCGATCGCTGCGGCGTGTGGGCGATCGAGGAAGATTGGCGGAAGCTCCGCTGTATCTTGCTGTACGACGCGCGCACCGGTCAGTACGCGTCCGGTCAGCTGCTGCAGCTGTCGCAGTTTCCGGCGTACGCCGTGGCGCTCAAGGAGCGGCGCGTGATCGCGGCCGAGGACGCCGTCAACGATCCGCGCACCCGGGAGCTCGACGACAGCTACCTGAGGCTGCATGGCATCACCGCCATGATGGACTGCCCGGTCTACGAGCACGGGGAGGTCGTGGCCATCGTCTGTCACGAGCGCACCGGTCCGAACGCGCCCTGGTCGAAGCGCGATCAGGATTTCGCCGGCAGCGTCGCCGACATCGTCGGTCAGCTCATGACCCAGGTCGCGAGCCTGCGCTTCGAGGCCGAGCTCCACACACTGCGCGAAGAGCTCGCACAGGCACGGGTGATGGACTCGCTCGGTCGCATGGCTGCCGGAGTCGCGCACGACTTCAACAACGTGCTTTCGGGGGTCGCTCTGGCGGTCCAGGTGCTCGACTCGGCGCTGCCCGCCGACTCCGCCGCGCACGAGGCGGCGACCGACATTCAGGAGCTCGTCGCGCGGGGCTCACGCCTCGTCAAGCAACTCCTGACCTTCGCGCGTCAGGGCGCCTACGCCGGTATCCCCGTC
>JALYWZ010000873.1 GCA_030852505.1 Myxococcota bacterium
GCTCGAAGCCACGCGAAAGCGCGCCCAGATCCAGAGCCTGGCCCTGTCCGATCGGACCGGCATCCTGGTCGCCGGCGCCGGGCCCGCCCGGGAATGCGACGAGCTCGCCGCCTGGGCGCCCATCGTCCTCGCCGCAGGCGAACCGCGCCCCGAAGACGCCGTCTGCGGAGTCAAGGTCCGCGGCCTCGACGCCTACCTCTGCGCCAACACCACGGGCGGCGCTCCCATCGACATCCTCCGCGAAGCCGCCGAAGGTTGCGCCCGCATCCTCGGCGTCGCCCGCGCCGCCTAACACCCAGGCGCATCGACGTCGCTGACGTCGCAATACGATCGAACAAACAGGAAGGCGGGAAGACAGGAAGATTTTTTTGGATCTCGTCTGGACGCGTCCTGCTGCCTGAAACCAAAAATTCCCTTCCTGTCTTACCGTCTTCCTGTTGACCCGTAAATCGACGCGATTTGCCGTTATAGTGTGGGGCTCAATGGGTTTCGTCGATTTGCATAGCCATTACGTGCCGGGGATCGACGATGGGGTGCGCGATGTGAACGAGGGGGTGGCGTTGCTCAAGGAGCTCCGGCGGATCGGCTTCGAGCGGGTGATCGCGACGCCGCACATGCGCCCGAGTTTGTTCGACAATCAGCGGGAGGATCTGGAGCGCGCGTTCGAGGCGCTGCGGCCCCACTTCGACCAACCCGGATTGCCCGAGACCGCGCTGTCGAGCGAGCACTACTTCGACGACGTCGTGTACCAGCGTTTGCTCGAGGGCCGCGGGTTGCCGTATCCGGGCGGCAAGGCGGTGCTGCTCGAGTTCTACGAGATCGATTTTCCGCCGATGATCGACCGCTGCTTTTCGGAGCTGCGGCGGCGCGGGCTGCTACCGGTGATCGCGCACCCCGAGCGCTATCGCTGTTTGTGGGGCTCGACGGACGCGCTGGAGCGGCTGGTGGACGGCGGCGCGGCCGCCTTGCTCGATACCGCGGCGTTGGTCGGCAAGTACGGCCGCAAGCCGCAACAAGCGGCGGAGGCGATCCTCGAGCTCGGCCTGTATCATGCGGCCTGCAGCGACGCGCACCGACCGGCGGACGCCGCTCAAGTGGAGCGCGGCATGCGGCGGATCGAAGAGCTGTACGGGCCGGACGAGCTCCAGTTCCTGTTCGCGGACGGCCCGCGAGCGCTGCTCGGCGGCGAGCTACCCGCCTGAAACTTGGCCCAACGGGCCGCGCTGGGTCAGCTCTCCGGCATGCTCGCGCGCCTGACCGCCAGCGGTCTCCTGTTGTCCGCCATTTTGCTCGCGTCGAACGCGGACGCTCGCGTCGAGGCTCGCTCGGGCTACACGAAAGCACAAACCTTCAACGGCGCGCTGCGCTTCTTGCGCGTCGACAAGGGGTACGACGTGGTCGAGAAGGACCCCGACGCGGCGTACGTGCTCTTCCGCTATCCGCTCCAGGGCAAGGCCACCGCCAACGGCTCGGTCGAGGTCGTCGAGACCAGCTCCGGCATCAAGCTGGTCGTGCAGTTGCCGCAGCTGCCCGAGTACCACGAGGTCGTGCTGCGCGACGCGTTGCTGAAGAAACTGCGCGACGAATACGGCTCTCCGCCCCCGAAGGCGAAAGAAAAATCCAAAGACACGCCCACTGGCGGCGCTGCCGGAGCGGGCGGCTCGGACTCCGGCTCCTGATACCCGGGATCCCGCTGTGCTAAACCGGGTGCTCGAAAATGCAGCCCGATCGCCCGCTGCCCGCAGTGACCGCGACACCTGCGCTGCCCGCGCGAATCGGGCGCTACGAGATCGAGCGCCTGCTGGGACAGGGCGCGATGGGCCGCGTCTTCTTGGGACGCGATCCGGTGCTGGATCGCGCCGTTGCCGTCAAGCTGCCGCGTAACGATCCGAGCCTCGAGCCCGACCAACGCCGCGCGCTGCTCGAGCGCATGCGCCACGAGGCCCGCGCCTCGGCGCGCGTCAGCCACCCGAACATCGTCGCGCTGTTCGACATGGGTGAAGATCCGACGCTCGGCCTGTATCTGGTGTTCGAGTACGTCGAGGGCCAGACGCTCAAGGAGCGGCTCGCCGAAAAGCGGCTCGGGCCGATCGCCGCAGCGCGGCTCTCGCGCGAGATGGGCGACGCGCTGTCCACGGCGCACGCCGCGGGCGTGCTCCACCGAGACATCAAGCCCGAGAACGTGATCCTCGCGCCCACGGGCAGCAAGATCGCCGACTTCGGCATCGCGCGCGTCCCGGATTCGACGCTGACTCGCGAGGGCGGCTTGCTCGGAACCCCCGCCTACAGCGCCCCGGAAGGCATCGTGAGCGGCACCTTCTCGCCGCTCAGCGATCAGTTCTCGATGGCGGCCACGCTGTACGAAGCGCTATCGGGCGAGCGCGCTTTCCCGGGCGAAGACACGGTGCGCGTGGCGTCTCGCATCACCAACGAGCAGGTGACACCGATCGCGTTTGCTACCGGGCTCAACCCGCGCGTCGACGAGGTGCTCGGCCGCGCCTTCGCCAAGGTCGCGAGCGAGCGCTACCCAAGCGCCAAGGAGTTCGGCGATGCGCTGGCCGAAGCGCTCGAGAACGCGCCACGCAGCCAGCTTCCGACGCTGCCGGACGAGCACCACATCGTCTCCGCGAACCGGCACAAGCAGCGGATCGTGGTCGGCAGTGGCGTGATCGGCGGAGCGATCGGCATCGGCTTGTTCGCCCTCGGCAGTGAGCTCGCCGCGAGCGGGGCGGTCCCGGTGTTGCACCCGACCGCGGCGCCGGCCGCCACGAATAGCGTCATCGTCGGCTGGCTCGCGCCCCCCGCGCG
>JALYWZ010000214.1:0-3117 GCA_030852505.1 Myxococcota bacterium
CCTGGAGGCCGCGCCGGCCGCGCTCTTCGCTAGGCACCGCGGCCGTGATCGCCACGACCTTGCGCTCGAGCTCGCCCGAGCCGATCACCCAATCGATGGCGTTCTTCAGCACGCCGGGCAAGCTGTGGCCGTATTCGGGGCAGGCGATCAGGACCGCGTCGCTCGCGGAAAGCGCGCTACGCCACCGGCGCACCGGCTCGAGCTCGCCGCCGGCCTCCAGATCGGGGTCGAAATGCGGCAGGTCGCGCAAACCGTCGAACGAAACCACTTCCACGCCCCGCGGTGCCGTACTGCGCGCCAGCTCTACCAGCTCCGAGTTTCGCGACTTGGCTTGGAGGCTGCCGCACACGGCCAGGATCCGCACACTCGGCTCCGCCACTCCGGCCGGCACCGGCTCTCCCCGATCGCACAGCGGGCAGTCGATGCGACTCGAGAGCTGGCTCTCGCGCCCTTCCGGCGTGGTCACCCACGGCCGCACTTGCCAGGGCGGGCGATGCCGAACGTGTTGCGTATGCCCGCACTCGAGCTCGGCGATCCAATCGCCTTCGCTGTCTTGCCGGTAGCCGCAGATCCGGGTTTCCACCGGCGCAACGTAACGCATTTCGGCTGAGCCGATACGCCGTTGAGCCCAGCGCTCGGCGTGAACGACGAAGCTGCCGATTCGTACTGCATACCGAAAGGACGGGGCTACGACCCGAGCACCTTTGCTCGCGAGCTGTGCGACGCCGAGCGCCAAAATTGCGAAGAGCGGATGCCCAGCGATTAGAGCCGAGAGCCGAGCGCGTTACCGCGCTCAGCTCGCCGAGCGCAGCGTGTCGCGTACGACCGGCGCGGTCGGCGTGGAGCCGCGGGCCAGCTTCTCGGGCGGGCCTTCACCGACGCGGCGCCCGCCGCGCTCGCCGCCGTCGGGGCCGAGCTCGATCAGGTAGTCCGCACCCGCGAGCACTTGAGGGTGATGTTCGATCACGACCAGGGTGTCGCCCCGGTCGACCAGGCGACCGAGCACGCGCATCAGGCGCTCCACGTCGGCGACGTGCAGGCCCGTGGTGGGCTCGTCCAGCACGTACAGCGTGGGCTCGTGGCGCAGCGAGGCGGTGAGCTCGGCCGCCAGCTTCAGCCGCTGAGCTTCGCCGCCCGAGAGCGTGTGGGAGCCCTGACCGAGGCTCACGTAGCCGGCGCCGAGATCGGCCAGCGTGCGCAGCGGCGCCGCGATCGTGCGGTGATTCTCGAAGAAGCGCGCCCCTTCCTCGGCGGTGAGCGCCAGCACGTCGCCGATCGACTTGCCCTGATACTTCACCTCGAGCGTGCGCGGCTCGAAGCGCAGGCCGGAGCAGGTCGGGCAGCTCGAGACGACGTCGGGCAAGAAGCTCATCTCGTGCGTGATCGCGCCCTGGCCGTCGCAGGCCGGGCAGCGGCCGCCGTTCGGCGTATTGAACGAGAAGCGCTGCGGCAAGAAGCCGCGAACCTGGGCTTCGGGCGTGGACGCGAACAGCTTGCGGATCGGATCCCAGATGCCCAGGAAGGTCGCGGGCACGGAGCGCGGTGTCCGGCCGATCGGAGATTGATCGATGGCGATCGCACGGCGGAGCGACTCCGTGCCCTCGAGCTTCTGGAACTCGCCCGGGTCGTCGGCGATCAGACCGAGCTTTTTGCGCACGGCAGGCAAGAGCACGCGATTGATCAGGGTGCTCTTGCCCGAGCCCGAGACCCCGCACACCGCCGTGAAGCGACCGAGCGGGAGCTTGATGTCCACGTCCTTCAGGTTGTGCTCGCTCGCGCCGGACAGACTCAAATAGCTCTGAGTTTTTGGGATCGGCAGCGGCTTTCTGAGCTCGGGCGCGCGCGAGAGAGCACGACCCGTGGGCGACTCGGGCTGCGCGAGCACGTGCTCGGGCGAGCCTTCGGCGGTGACGCGACCGCCGGTGGTGCCGCCGCCGGGGCCCAGATCGATCAGGTGATCGGCCGCGCGGATCGTGTCGGTGTCGTGCTCGACGACCAGGACCGTCGAGCCGAGCTCGACCAGCCGCCGCAGGTTCTGGATCAGCCGCCCGGTGTCGCGCGGGTGCAGGCCGATCGTCGGCTCGTCGAGCACGTAGAGCGCGCCGGTCAGGCCCGCGCCGAGCTGCGCGGCCAGCCGTAAGCGCTGCATCTCCCCGCCGGACAGGGTGTGCGCGGCCCGATCGAGCGCCAGGTAATCGAGGCCCGTGTCGCACAAGAACACCAGCCGGCGCTCGAGCTCCGCGACGAGCTGCGTGGCGATCCGCGCTGCGTCGCCCGAAAACGAAAGCTTCCGGACGCGCGTCAGCGCGGAGCCGACGGGGCGCGCCAGAAGCTCGTGGTAGCGCTCGCCGCACAGACGCACCGCGCGCGGGATCGGCGCGAGCCGCGTACCGTCGCAGTCGGCGCAGGTCTCCTCGTGCTCCTCGACGCGGCGGGTTTTGCCTCGTCCCAGCACCTTTTCCGTGATCAGCAGGCCCTTGCCCTCGCACGGCTCGCAGCGGCCCTGCTTGGTGGCGAAGGAAAACCAGCGCGGGTCGAGCTCGGGCACGGAGAAGCCGCACACCGGGCAAGCGCCGACGGTGGAGAACAGCGACTCGGTGCCGCTCGGCGTGCGGAGCTTCAGCACGCCGCGGCCGAGCTCGAGCGCGCGGCGCAGCTCGGTGTGCTCGAAGGCCTTGGGCTCGCGCGGCGGCGCCACCACCAGATCGATCGTGTGCTCGCGGGTTTTGGCAAGCTTCGGTGGATCGTCACACTGCACGAGCTCGCCGTCGGCGAAGGCGAGCGTGATTCCGGCGCGCGCTGCGCTCGTGAACACGTCGAGGTAAGTGCCCTTGCGCGCCGTGACGGCCGGCGCGAGCAGATAGGCCCGGCCTTTGCTGCGGCGCACGGCCTCGAACACGTCTTCTTCGCTGCGGCCACCGATCGGGCGATCGTGCTCGGGGCAGTGCGGCGTTCCGAGCCGCGCGTAGAGCAGGCGCAGGTAGTGCGCGACCTCGGTGACGGTCGCGACCGTGGATTGGCCGCCCGTGCGCGCCGTGCGCTGCTCCAGCGCGATCGACGGCGGGATGCCGCTCACCGAATCGACGTCGGGGCGCGGCATGGTCGGTAAGAATTGCC
>JALYWZ010000214.1:3127-7468 GCA_030852505.1 Myxococcota bacterium
GCGTGAGCGTCTCGAGGAAGCGGCGCTGACCTTCGGCGAAAACCACGTCGAAGGCCAGCGTGCTCTTGCCGGAGCCACTCGGTCCCGTGACCACGCTCAGCGACCCGTGCGGGATCTTCACCGAGACGTCGTGCAGGTTGTGCTCGCGTGCGCGCGTGACGTCGAGTGAACGCTCGCCACGGCTCGGCCGCCGCGCGGACTCTGGGACGGCGTCCTCGGCGGTGCGACCGCGCAGGCGCTCCGCGAGCGCTCGGCCCGTGCGCGTCGCCGTCTCCGCGAGCTCGGCCGGTGCGCCGTGGGCGACGACGCGACCGCCGGCGCTTCCGGAGCCGGGCCCCATGTCGATCACGTGATCGGCGTCGAGCACCAGATCCAGATCGTGCTCGACCACGACCACGCTGGCGCCGGCCTCGACGCTGCGGCGCAGGGCCGCCGAGAGCAGCGTGACTTCGTCGGCGTGCAGGCCCGCGCTCGGTTCGTCCAGTACGAACAGCGTGCCGTTCGGGCTCTCGGACAGGGCGCGAGACAGCTTCAGGCGCTGCGCCTCGCCTCCGGAAAGGGTCGAGAGCGGCTGTCCGAGCGTCAGGTACCCGAGCCCGAGCAGCGACAGAGGGCCCAGCGCGCGCTGGATCGACGCCTCGCCGCGGAAGGTCTCGAGCGCGCGCTCGACGGTCATCGACAGCACGTCGGCGATGCTCTGCCCGTCGAGCTCGACGGCCAACACGTCCTCCTTGAAGCGCCGGCCGCGGCAGCTCGGGCAGATCAGGCGCACGTCGGCCAAGAACTGCATCTCGACGGTCTCCGCGCCTTCGCCGGAGCAGGCCTCGCAGCGCCCGCCCTCCACGTTGAACGAGAACGACGCGGCCGTGAGCCCGCGCGCAATCGCACCCGGCTGTTTGGCGTAGAGGGCGCGGATCGTGTCCCAGGCCTTGGTGTAGGTGGCGGCGTTGCCGCGGGAGGTGCGTCCGAGCGGGCTTTGATCGACGAGCACGACGCGCTTCAGCGTCAACCCGCCCTCGAGCGCGGCGTGGGCGCCGGGCCGCTCCACGTCGAGCTCGCCGAAGCGGCGCGCCAGGGCCTTGTACACGATATCGACCGCCAGCGTGCTCTTGCCGGAGCCGCTCGGACCCGTGATCGCGCACACCACGCCGAGCGGGATCGCGACGTCGACGCCCGTCAGATTGTTCTCGGTGGCGCCGCTCACGCGCAGCGTGTCGCGGATTCGGGCAGGGGTGCGCGGTTCTCGCGCAGGACCGAGCAGCGCGCGCGTGGTGGCGAGCCGCGCGTCGGTGAAGGCCGCGGGCGGCGCATCGGCGACGATCGTACCGCCTTGTTCTCCCGAGCCCGGCCCCAGCTCGATCACGCGATCCGCGCCCGCGATCAGCTTCGGATCGTGCTCGACGACGACCACGACGTTGTCGCGCCGCGACAGCTCGCGCAGGATCTCGATCAGCGGCTCCACGTCGGCGGGGTGCAGGCCCACCGTGGGCTCGTCCAGCACGAACAGCGCGTTGTTGAGCGAGGTGCCGAGGGCCGCCGTCAGGGTCACGCGCTGGGCTTCGCCGCCGGAAAGCGTGCGCGCCTGGCGATCCAGCGTGAGGTAGCCGAGGCCCACGCGCTCGAGGTAGCCGAGCCGCGACGCCAGCTCGCGCCGCGCGAGGTCGCCCTGACCGGTCTGCGTCTTCAGCTGTTCGAGCCGCCGCTTGGCTTCTCCCACCTCGAGCGAGTGCCAGGCCGCGAGGTCCAGCCCGCCGACGCGGAACGCGAGCGCCCCGGAGTTCAAGCGCTTGCCGCCGCAGGTGTGGCACGGATCGTAGGCGCGATAACGCGCGAGCAGCACGCGCACGTGCAGCTTGTAGGTCTTGGTCTCGAGCCAGCGAAACCAGCCGAGGACGCCCGGGAACAAGCCGTCGTCCCAGCTCCCGTCCCCCTCGAGCACCAGCTTTTGTTGCTTCTTCGGCAGCGATTGCCAGGGCACGTCCAGGGCGATGCCGTGGCGCCGGCAGAGCTTGGCGAGCTCCGAGCGCTCCCACTTGGTCGACGCGCCGCGCCAGGGTCGGATCGCTCCCTTGGCGAGCGACTTGGTGTCGTCGGGGATCACCTTGTCGAGATCCACTCCGAGGGTGCGGCCGAAGCCGCGGCAGATCGGGCAGGCGCCGAGCGGTGACTCGTACGAGAACAAGCCGGCGCGCGCCTCGGGCAGTGCGTCGCCACACTCCGGGCAGCCGAGCCCACGGCGCAGCACGAGCTCGACACTGTCTTCGGCGTGGACCACCGCCGTGCCGGCGCTGCGCGACCAGGCCAGCTCGATGCTGTGCGCGATCCGCCCGCGCTCGGAGACCCGAACCCGGTCGAGCACGACGCGGCACTGGGCGCCGATCACGTCCGAAGGCCGAACGCCGTCGATGTCGCGCACCTCGCCCGCGACCAAGAGCCGTCGAAAGCCGTCGCGCGCGAGCGCGTCGCGGAGCTCCAGATATTCCTCGTGCCCGGCCGGCGCGATCGGATAGCTGACCAGTGCGCGGGCGCTGCCGAAGCGCGCATGGACCTCGGCGGCGGCGCGCTCGGTGTCGAGCAGCACGGCCTCCACGCCGTGGGTCGAGCACACCGGCAGCGCTTCACGCAGGAACAGCGCGGAGAGGTAGGGCTCGAGGTCGGCCATCGTGGCGACCGTCGACCGCGAGCTCTTGACGGGGGCGCGCCGATCCACGGCAATTCCGGCCGGAACGGGCTCGAGCGAGCGCACGTCGGGGCGCTCGAGGCGCTCCAGGAATTGTCGGGCGTACGGGCTGAAGCTCTCGACGAAGCGGCGCTGGCCTTCGGCGTACAGCGTGTCCATGGCCAGGCTGCTCTTGCCGGAGCCGGACACGCCCGTGACCACCACCAGCTCGCCCGGAGCGAGGGTGACGGAGACACCTTTCAGATTGTGAACGCGAGCGCCTTCGAGCGTTGTCTCGAGCATGGGGGGATGCCCACGAGACCGTGGGCGGCCCTAGCCGTGTCGCGGAACGATGTCTCGGGCAAGCTACCTGATCAGCCGGCGCCCGGATTGCCCCATGTTTCCGGGGCAATCCGGCGATATCGCGCTGGGCGCGTGGCTAGCGCGAGCGGCGCTGAGGCACCTTGCCGCCAGAGCGCCGGGCTTCGGACAAGCCGATCGCGATGGCTTGCTTGCGGCTGCGCACCTTCTTGCCCGAGCGACCCGAGCGCAGCGTGCCTTGCTTCATCTCGTGCATGGTGCTCTCCACCTTCTCGCTCGCCTTCTTCCCGTACTTGCGCGAGCCGCGGCGAGCCGACGTCTTGCGCGACGAGCTCTTGCGAGCCGAGGTCTTGCGGGCCGACGTCTTGCGAGAGGTTTTGCGAGCCGAGGTCTTGCGGGAGGTCTTGCGAGCCGCCTTGCGGGTCGAGGTGGAACGCTTGCGGGACTTCTTACGTGATGCCATGCGCCACGATTGAGCAACATTCGTGCCGGGGTTCCCGGGCCTCAGCTCTCTTCGTCGTCCTCTTCCTCATCGTCGTCGTCCCCATCCTCATCCTCATCGTCTTCGTCTTCGTCTTCGTCTTCGTCCTCGGCGGCACCCGACGGCTCGAGGCGATCGGCGAGGAGAGCTTTGGCGCGCTCGGCCCGGCGCAGCTCCTCTTCACGGCACTCCTCGAAGAACGTGACGAGCTCGCTGTCGCCCGCTTCGCGCGCATCGTCCGCGTACTCGTCGTACGTCTCTGCTCCCTGAAGCGCGTGATAGAGCACGCTCACCACGCCGTACAAGTCGTCGCTGGTGCCGCGTTCGGTAGGCGCGCTTTTCGGCAGCGGCGCCGGCTTCGAGCGCGCAGCCGCCTTGCCTTTGGTCGTGGGGATCGCAGCGGAACGTGCAGCTTGCGGTTGGGTCGGCATGAGGGGCCTCCTTCAGGTTGGGACCGCCCGAAGTGCAACCTCGATGCCGCCTCCGCGCGACGATTCGACGCGCGATGATCCTCGCGAAAGGTGCGAGGTGTGGGGAATCGCTCCGCGTCAGTGCGCCGCAGCGTGACAAGAACGCGTGTGCACTTTGAGCGGCTTCGCAGGCACGTTACCGTGGACGATCCCATGACGCCGCGCAGGCACCCGAGGCTGCTCTGGTTCACGGCGTTCGTCGCGCTCAGCGTGAAGGCTTGCAGCGGGGACGGTTCGAGCTCCAGAGCCCAAGCCGGCGCGTCCGGAAGCTCGAACGGCGGAGTCGACGCCAGCATGTCCGGCGCCCGCGGCGGAGCGCCGTCGTCCGCCGACACCGGCGGGCGCGCTGCGACCAGCGGAGGATGCTCTCCCGCATCCGGCGGCCGCGAAAGCAGTGGCGGCTCTGCCGG
>JALYWZ010000874.1 GCA_030852505.1 Myxococcota bacterium
GCCGCACGCAGCGCCACACGCCGCGCCCCCCGCATCCCCTGCGCTGCCGCATTCGAGGCTCGGACATCATCACCGAATGCGCATGCACGCGGCTCCGCCTCCACCTCCCGCGCCGCGCGAAGGCGCTCACGTCCACGATGGCTTCTACATGCGGCTCGGTACGGGCTTCGGCATGTATCGCGAGCAGCTCGAGAACGACGACAACGCCAGCGTGCACGGCGGAGACGTCAGCGGAAGCACGATCGGTCTCGCCTCGGTCGGTGAGTTCGCGATCGGCGGGACGCTCGGGCGCGGCTGGGTGCTCGGCGGAGGCTTCTACACGGCGACGCTGCTCACGGGGGACTACAGCGACGACAACGACAGCCAGGGCACGCTGCCCCTCGAAATGGATCCGGATCGGCGCGAGCTGGTCGTGTTCGGACCGTTCGTCGATTGGTATCCGAACCCGCGCAAGGGCTTCCACCTCCAGGCCGCGCTCGGCCTGGCGGCGCTCACGAGTCACGACGGCGGGCGCTTCGACGACGACGACGACGGCTACGAAGCCTTCGGGGCCGGCATCGTGCTCGGCGTCGGCTACGAATGGTGGATCGGCGACGAATGGAGCCTGGGCGTGCTCGCGCGCACGCAAGCGGCGGGCCTCACCGGCGAAGACGACTCCGACGTGCGCTGGCTCCACGGCGCGAGCGCGAGCCCGTCGCTGCTGCTCACCCTCACCTACCACTGAGGCCGTTTTCCTCGGCAATTCCGGCCGTTGCGCCGGGCTCGCCAGCGAGAGCCGCGTGGTATCGTGGCGAGGCATGAACAACCCGCTGCTCTCGCTCGAGCGCCCCATTGCGTTTCCCGACGTCACTGCCGAGCACCTGTCGGCCGTTCGCCAGCACATCGCGGACGCCGACCGCAAGCTCTCGGCGATCCGCGCGGAGTCGCCGAGCTACGCTTCGACGCTCGGCGCGATGGAAGCCGCGACCGAGCCGCTCGAGCTGTGCGTCGGGATCCTCGAGCACCTCGAGGGCGTGGCGACGACGCCCGCGTTTCGCGACGCTTACAACGCGCTGCAGCCGGAAATCACCGCCTTCTGGGCGTCGATCTACCTGCGCGAGAACCTGTTCCAGGCGCTCGTCGCGTTCTCCGAGACGGACGAAGCGAAGCGGCTCGATCCGACGCGCCAGCGCTACCTCGACAAGACCCTGGCGGATTTCAAGCGCCAGGGCGCGCTGCTCGATGCCGAAGGCAAGGCCCAGCTCACGGCCATCGAGCAGAAGCTCGGCCTGGTCTCGACGAAGTTTTCGCAGAACGTGCTCGACGCCACCAACGCCTTCGAGCTCGTGCTCGAAGACGCGACGCGGCTCCAGGGGTTACCCGAGTCGGGCCTCGCGCTGCTCCGCGCCAACGCCGCCGACAAGGGTCTCACGGGTTACCGGCTCACGCTGCGCGAGCCGGTGCCGACCTTCATCCTCACCTACGCCGACGACGCCGAGCTCAGAAAGGCCATTTATCACGCCAGCAACACGCGCGCGGCCTCCGGAGCGTTCGACAACCGGCCGCTGATTTCGGAGCTCCTCACGCTGCGGCGCGAGCGAGCCAAGCTGCTCGGTTTTCGCAGCTTCGCCGATCTCGTGACCGAAGATCGCATGGCGGCGAGCGGCGCCGAAGCGCAGCGCTTCGTCCGCGAGCTCACCGACAAGACGCGCGCGGCCTTCGAGCGCGAGCAGGAAGAGCTGCTCGCGTTCCGGCGCAAGCTCGAAGGCCCGAGCGCGCCCGCGCTCGAGCCGTGGGACGTGCCGTACTACGCCGACAAGCTCCGCCGCGAGCGCTACGACCTCGACGAGGAGCAGCTGCGGCCGTACTTCGAGGCAGGGCGCGTGTTGAACGGCGCCTTCCAGCTCGCCGAGCGGCTATTCGGCGTCAGCATCGAGCCGGTCGAGCTGCCGACCTGGGACGCGCGCGTGAAGACGTACCGCATGCTCGACGCCGCCCAGCAAGAGCTCGCGAGCTTCTACGTCGATCTGTTTCCGCGTGAGAACAAGCGCGGCGGCGCGTGGATGCACGGGCTCGTCGCCGCGGTTCCCCCCGAGCCGCACGTCGCAATCTTCTGCGCCAACGTGAACCCCGAGCTGCCCGACAAGCCCTCCTTGCTCACGCACCGGGACGTCGAGACGATGTTCCACGAGTTCGGACACCTCCTGCACCACTGCCTGAGTCGGGTCACGGTGCGGAGCCTGGCCTGCACCCGCGTGGTGCACGACTTCGTGGAGCTGCCCTCGCAGATCCTCGAAAACTGGTGCTCCGAGGGCGACTGCCTCGAGCTCTTCGCGCGCCACTACCAGACCGGCGAGGCGTTCCCGGCGGAGCTGCTGCAGCGCCTGCGCGCGGCGCGCACGTTCCGCGCAGCGAGCGCGCAGATGCGACAGCTCGGCTTTGCCGCGCTCGATCTGGCGCTGCACGTCGACTACGACCCCGGGAAAGACGGCGAGGTGCTCGACTACGCGCGCACCTTGCTCGCCCGGTTCTCGCCCGCGCCGTTGCCGTCGGACTACGGCATGCCCGCGAGCTTCTATCACTTGTTCGGCAGCCCCGTCGGCTACGCGGCCGGCTACTATTCGTACAAATGGGCGGAGGTGCTCGACGCGGACGCCTTCAGCCGTTTCCGCGCCGAGGGCGTACTGAATCCGGCGCTCGGCCGGGAGTTCCGTGACAAGATCCTCGCGCTCGGCGACAGTCGAGACCCGATGGACCTGTTCGTGAGCTTCATGGGGCGGCGGCCGCGTCCGGAAGCGCTGCTCGAGCGTCAGGGGCTCTCGGCATG
>JALYWZ010000875.1 GCA_030852505.1 Myxococcota bacterium
GGGTTCGGCCCAAAACCAGGGTCTTCGCGCCCTGCGTGCCGAGCAGGCGGGCCACGGCCTCCGCCATCTCTCCCGAGCCGATGAGGAGCGCCGTGCGGCCGCGCATCTCGCCGAAGATGCGCTGCGCGAGATCGACCGCGACGCTCGGCACCGAGACCTGCCCGGAGCCAATCGCGGTCTCGTTGCGGACTCGCTTGGCGGTGCGCAGCGCGCGCGGCAAGGTACGGTGCAGGGTCGGGCCGAGCGTGCCCGCGTGGCGCGCGACCTCGAAGGCGTCCTTCACCTGACCCAAGATCTGCGGCTCGCCGAGCACCAGCGAGTCGAGCGACGAGGCGACGCGGAACAGGTGGCGCACCGCCGCGCCCCCGGTGTGACCGTAGAGGTGCGGGTGGATCCCGGGCGCCTCGCGCTCGAGCGCCAGCATGCAGGCGTCGCGGATCGTGCCGAGCTCGATGCCCGCAGCGCCGGCAGCGACCAGCTCGACGCGGTTGCAGGTCGACACGAGCAGCGCCTCGCTGGCGGCGCCGCTCTTCACGAGCTCATCGAGGAACCCGGGAATGCGCTGCTTTTGCAGCGACAAGCGCTCGCGGACCTCGATCGGCGCCGTCTTGTGCGAAAGCCCGACGACCGTGATCATCAGACCGGCACCCGAACCACGTACACCAGCATCACGAGCAACACGCAGCCGACGCCGGCGAGCGTGCCCCAGGCCGCGCGCTTGCCGCTCCACCCCACCAGACGGCGCGCGATCAGCACCACGCCGAGCACGAGCCAGCTCGTGTAGCCGAGCAGCAGCCGCGCCACGTCGGGGCCGGTGGCCGCGCCGAGGTGACCGATGAACAGCGAGCCCGTGACGATGCCGAACGTGAGCAGCGGAAAGCCGGCGAGCAGCAGCCGGTGCGTGGCGCGATCGAGCGACGCGAGGGGAGGCAGATGTGAGCTCAGGCCGAAGCGGCCTTGCTTGAGGCGCCGCTCCTCCACCACGTAGAACGCGCCGGACGCACCTGCCAAGAGGAACAGCCCGACGCCGAACACGTTGGCGGCGATGTGCAAGATCAAGAGCGGCTCGGTGGCGAGCGAAGAAGCCGGTCGCTCGCCCACGAACTCCGCGCCGATCAAGAACGCCAGCGCGAGCGGCCCGAGCAGCGCGCCGAGCGCGTCCACGCGCAGCCGGCGGCGCAGGAACGCGTAGGCGCCGACCGCGAGCAGGGCGCTGAAGCTCAGCGCGAAGTGCAACGACTCGACGGGGCAGGTCTTGGTCAACAGGCTCGCCCCCGTTATGTGCAGCAAGTGCAGGGCGGCGGCGCCAGCGAGCACGCGCGGAGCGGCCTCGGCGGTCTTGGCTCCGGGACGGATCAGATCGAGGAAGAACAGCGTCGACGCAGCGGAATAGGCGATCACCGTCAGGAAGAACACGGCGTTCACGAGCTGCGTCATGGGGACCGTCGCGGATCTTAGCCCACAACCCCGGACCCTGCCGGAAGCCGGAAAAACCCGGGCGCCGCCGAGCTAGCGACCCGGAGGGGCGACGGCGCGGTCGCCGGGGACGAGCTCGCGCCGGCTCTGGATCACGAGCGCGACCGAGCTCTTCGGCTCGGTGGTGAGCACGCGCAGCTCGGCCACCACTTCTTCGGGGAAGTCCTTTTCTTTACCCGACAGCGGCGTGGTCTCGATGTCCACGATCTCGGGCGAGTCCATCTTGAGTCGGTCGCGGACCATCTTGGAGCCGGTATCCAGGCTCTTTCGCCAGGTGTCGCCACGGCGCAGCACGTACAGCGTGTTGCCGGCGGCGAGCCCGTCCTCCTGACCGCGATCGAGGAAGATGATCTGGTTCTGCGCCAGGTAGACGTGCGGGTAGAAGCTCGTGAGGATCCGCGCTTCGACCTCCTTCGAGTTCGGCCGGCGGGCGACGACCTCGAAGTTGCGACGCACGGGGCCGACCTTCGCGCCGCGCTCGACGACGTCGAGCGACTCCGTGATCACGCCGCGCGCCACGCGGGTTTTGGGATCGAAGCTGTCGACACGCACGGTGCCGTTGACGCGCACGATCGCGCCAGGCGGGGTGCGCGCGCCAGGCACGTTCTCCGGCTGGCGCACGGCGCGATAGATCGTGAGCTCCTGGCCCGGGGTCACGCTCTTGCCCTCCTCGAGCAAGAGGTAGACGTGGCTGCCCTCGGCGAGCAGCATTTGCTCCTCGACGGCGCCGGCGACCTCGCCCCACTCGTCCTTCTCCGGATCGCCGATGAAGCCCTGGTCTCGGAGAAACACCGTATCACTCGCGATCCGCTTGCTGCCCGCTCGGGTCAGCCGGCTGCGCGCGCCGCCGACGTTGCGCGTCGCCACGGCCGGGCCCTGGCCGAGGCTGTTCGGGTGGCGGAGCAGGATCTGATCGCCAGGGTAAATCCAGTGCGGATCCTTGATCTGGGCGTTGTAGCTCCACAGCTTCGGCCACTGCCACGGGCTCGCGTAGTAGCGCCCGGACAACGCCCACAACGTCTCGCCCTTCGTGACGACGTGGAGCTCGGGCACCATGGCAGGGGCTGCGCTGCTCGTCGGTTCGTCACCGATGATGCCGGCGGCGTTGCTGCTGCCGCGAACGACCGTCGTGCCGCTGCCCTTCGGGGCCAGGTCGAAGGTGTCCTGCGTCTCGCCGGTGATCGGGCGAGAGCTCGAGGGCAGCCCGGCGTTGATGTCGGTGCCGGGCGCGGGCAAACCGTACGGGGTGTAGATCGTCGTGGTCCGGCCCGGGGTCGCAGCCGGAGGCGC
This sequence comes from Myxococcota bacterium, assembly GCA_030852505.1. Lineage (GTDB taxonomy): Bacteria > Myxococcota_A > Polyangia > Polyangiales > Polyangiaceae > PMG-095. Next base: position 2,767 of record JALYWZ010000875.1, read on the forward strand.
TGCGCCGGGTGCCGACGGCTCCTGCGGCGGTGCCGGGGCG
>JALYWZ010000215.1 GCA_030852505.1 Myxococcota bacterium
GCGCAGGCGCAGGCCGCAAAGGGAACAGGGAGTCGAGGCCACGCCCGAGCCCGCGCAGCGGCGGCTTCTTGGGCGTGTCGCTCACGGCGAGACCTCGAGCAGCTCGCGCGCCAGGCTCAGGTAGCCCTGCGCGCCTTTGCTGCCGACGTCGTACAAGATCACCGGCACGCCGTGCGAGGGTGCCTCGGACAGCCGCACGTTGCGCGGGATGATCGCGTCGAACACGCGGAAGTGCTTCCTCACCTCGGCGGCCACCTGGTGCGCCAGGCGGTTTCGCGGATCCCACATCGTGAGCACGATGCCCTCCACCGTGAGATCCGGGTTCAGCGAGTTCTTCACGCGGTCGATCGTGGCCATCAGGTAGGTGATGCCCTCGAGCGCGTAGTATTCGGGCTGAAGCGGCACGATCACGCGCTGCGCGGCGCCGAGCACGTTCAGCGTCAGCACACCGAGCGACGGCGGCGAATCGATGATCACGTACTCGTAGCGCGCGAGCGGCGCCGCAGCGAGCAGCGTCCGCAGATGCGTGCCGCGGTTCTCGTCGAACAGCTCGTACTCGACGGCCGTCAGATCTTGCGTCGACGGCGCGACGTCGAGCATCGCGATCTGGGTCTTGTGGATCACGTCTTCGAACGACGCGGCGCCGATCAGCGCGTCGTAGATCGTGCGCTCCGCGGTCCCCGGCGCGATGCCGACCCCGCTCGAAGCGTTCGCCTGCGGATCGAGATCGATCAGCAGCGTCGGTCGTTCGGCCGCGGCGAGGCTGGCAGCAAGATTGACGGCCGTGGTGGTTTTGCCGACGCCCCCCTTTTGGTTGGCGATGGCGATCACGGCGGGGCGAGGGGAGGGGGGCATGGGATGGGGGCGGGCGGTCCGCGAGGGCGCGACCGTCGCACGCTCAGCGTCTTATCGAAATGCTGGGGTTCTGCGCGATTTTTTGGAGGCGCACCCAACCTCGGATAGGGTGTGGGCAGATGTAGGCAGGAGTAGCCAGAGGTGAGCAGGTCAAGTCAAAGCCGTCGTTCCCAGCTCGCGCGTGCCTGTGCAGGCGCGCTGGAGACGCCGTCCACCCTGCCGGCCCGGAGATCCGAGGTCCGGATCGTTCGAGTGCTCGAGCAGGGATTCTTCAGCGTGCCCCGACCGCCCACTCCCGCCCGCCATCCCGCTTCCAGACCTGCTTTCGAGGAGACGCACACGCCATGGCATCCAATCTGAAAGGTTACACGACCTTCAACGACTTCCAGCGCGAGGAAATCCGTCCCTCGATGCGCATCGGCTGGACGCTCGACGAGATCGAGGACACCGGCAAGACCCTGGACTTCGACCTCGATCCCTTCGAGGCGCAGCTCTGGGAAGCCGAGAAGGAAGATTCCGACGACGAGTGAACGTCGGCTCCTGAACAACACTTTTGTCCCCCTCCCGGGACAGTCAGTAGGACCCCGCCGGATTGCCTCCCGGCGGGGTCATTTTTTTGCTCGCGGCTCGGTGGACGGTCTGAACAGACCGGAGCCAGCTCGCTTGACCCTGCTAGGCCCGTAGGTAAGGTGGCGACCCCCATCATGCAGGTCACGCTTCAAACACTCAGCCCCGTGCTCGTCGAATTCGACGTCGAGGTCACCGCCGACCGCGTCAAGTCCGAGCTCGATAAAGCCTACGTTCAGGTCGCCCGCTCCGCGCGGGTTCCGGGTTTTCGCCCGGGCAAGGCGCCGCGCAAGGTGCTCTCGCACTACTACGGCGCCAGGATCCAGGCCGACGTCGTGCAGCGCCTGGTCGACGAGACCTTTCCGAAGGCCGTGACCGATCACCAACTGCAGCCCGTCTCGCAGCCCGCGATCGAAACCAAGAAGCTCGTCGAGAACGAGCCCTTCAGCTATCGCGCCCGCGTCGAGATCCTTCCGAAGATCGAGTCGGTCGAATACGAAGGCCTCACCGCGACGCGCCCGAAGTCGGAGGTCGCCGAGGCGGCGATCGACGAGGAGATCGACGGCTTGCGCCGCGCGCACTCCACGCTGCAAGCGCCCGCGACGCCGCGCCCCGCGCAGGCCGGTGACGTCACCGTGATCGATCTCGCGGTCGAAGCCGACGGCCAGCCCATCGAGGACGCCAGCACCACCGACCTCTCGGTCGAGGTCGGCGCCGGTCAGCTGCTCCCCGAAATCGACGCGGCAATCCTGGGTAAAAGCGTGGGCGAAACCACCCGCGCCGAGGCCGCGATGCCGGCCCAACACCCCCACCCTAAGCTTCGGGGTAAGACGGCCGTCTTCAACATCACCATCAAAGAGATCAAGGAGCGCGTGCTGCCCAACGTCGACGACGAGTTCGCGAAAGACGTGGGCGATTTCGAGACGGTGGCGAAGCTCCGCGAGGACCTGCGCGCCAAGCTCGAGAAGCAAGCCAAGGAGAGCGCCGAGAATCAACTCGCGGAGCTCCTCGTTGCAGAGCTCGTGAAGAAGAACCCGATCCCGGTGCCCCCGTCGCTGGTTCAACAGCAGATGCGCATCACCGAGCAAGAGATCCTGACCCGCGCCCGTTCGTACGGGCAGAAGGCGACCGCCGTCGGTGACGACCTGCGCCGCCAGATCGAGCAGGACAGCGAGGTCAAGGTGCGCGCCGGGCTACTGATGGCCGAGATCGCGAAGAAGGAATCGATCCAGATCGGTCAAGCCGAGCTCGACGAAGGCCTGAAGGACCTCGCCGAACAGACAGGCAAGAACGTCGCCAAGCTCCGCGCGGAGTATCGGGACCAGAAAAAGCGCGAGATGCTGGTAGGCATGATCCTGGAAAGTAAGGTGCTGGACATCATCCAGGCCAAGGCCCAGATTCAGGAAGCATGAAAGGAACCCGATGAAGCGACCCGAAACACGAGGCCAGGCGCTCCAGGTTCTCGAAAGCCTGAGCGAGCCGGCTCGCGCCAACATCATCTACCCGCACGTCGTCGAGACCACCCATCGCGGCGAGCGAACCTGGGACATCTTCAGCCGGCTCCTGAAAGACCGGATCGTGTTCCTCGGCAGCGCGGTCGACGACGACGTCGCCAACATCATCATCGCGCAGTTTCTGTTCTTGGAGAGCGAGGATCCGGACAAGGACATCCAGCTCTACATCAACTCTCCGGGTGGCGTCGTCACCGCGGGGCTCGCGATCTACGACACCATGCAGCACGTGCGCTGCGCGGTGAGCACGATCTGCATCGGGCAAGCGGCGAGCATGGGCGCGCTGCTGCTGACGGCGGGTCACAAGGGCCGGCGTCAAGCGCTCCCACATTCGCGCATCATGATCCACCAGCCCCTCGGTGGTGCGCGCGGTCAGGCCACGGACATCGAGATCCAGGCCCGTGAAATCCGCCACATGAAGGACGTGATCACGGACATCCTGGTGCGCTCGACCGGGAAATCCCGGGCCGACATCGCGGCCGACATCGAGCGTGATTTTTACATGGGCCCCGCCCAGGCCAAGGAATACGGCCTGATCGACGAAATTTTCGAACCGAAGAAGAAGACCTGAGGGGCACCCGGTTGAAGTGACGCAGGGTTGGACACTCTCCAGCCCTGCCCGATCGAGGCCCTTGCCCGCCGCAGTTCATGGGCCTACAATTTTTTGAAATCTAAGCGGAAGTTCAGCATCCAACGGAAATAGGATGGAGAGACGCAGAGACGAATCCAACGGCAACCTGTGTTGCTCCTTCTGCGGCAAGTCGCAGAAGGAGGTGAAGAAGCTGATCGCAGGTCCGACCGTTTACATCTGCGATGAGTGCATCGCGCTCTGCAACGACATCATCGCCGAAGAGGTGGAGAAGGACGAGCCGGCGACGGGCTCCGACCCGATGCCGAAGCCTTCCGAGATCAAGGCGATCTTGGACGACTACGTGGTCGGGCAGGAGCGCGCCAAGCGGATCCTGTCGGTTGCCGTGTACAACCACTACAAGCGCATCGACACCAAGGTGTCGACGGACGACGTGGAGCTCGGCAAGAGCAACATCTTGCTGCTCGGTCCGACCGGCAGCGGCAAGACGCTGCTCGCCCAGACGCTCGCCAAGATCCTGAAGGTTCCGTTCGCGATCGCCGACGCCACCACGCTGACCGAAGCGGGGTACGTCGGTGAAGACGTCGAGAACATCATCGTGCAGCTGCTGCAGAACGCCGACCACGATGTGGAGCGGGCGCAGCGCGGCATCGTTTACATCGACGAGATCGACAAGATCAGCCGTAAGAGCGACAACCCCTCGATCACCCGCGACGTATCGGGTGAGGGTGTGCAGCAGGCGCTGCTCAAGATCATCGAGGGCACGATCGCCAACGTGCCTCCCAAGGGTGGCCGCAAGCACCCCCAGCAGGATTTCCTGCAGGTGGACACCAGCAACATCCTGTTCATCTGCGGCGGCGCGTTCGTCGGACTCGACCAGATCATCCAGCGCCGGCTGGGTCAGTCGCGGCTCGGCTTCGGCGTCGAGGTGAAGGGCAAGAACGAGCTGAAGCTCGGCGAGCTCCTGTCGAACGTGCAGCCGGAAGACCTGCTCAAGTTCGGCCTGATCCCCGAGTTCATCGGACGCTTGCCGGTCCTCGCGACGCTCCACGAGCTGAACGAGGAGGCGCTGATCGACATCCTGACCAAGCCCAAGAACAGCTTGGTGAAGCAGTTCCAGAAGCTGCTCGAGATGGACGGCGTGAAGCTGAAGTTCGCGAAAGGCGCTCTTCAGGCCATTGCCAAGAAGGCGCTGGCACGCGAGAGCGGAGCGCGCGGTCTGCGCGCAATCCTGGAAGAGGCGATGCTCGACATCATGTACGACATCCCCTCCAAGCAGGGCATCAAGGAGGTCGTGGTCAGCGAAGAATCGATCGCGACCGGCGACCAGCCGCTCATCGTCTATCACAAGGAAGCCGGCGTCGGCTGACGCATGGCCGACGACAACGAGGGAATGTTCTTCAAGAACGATCCAGGGGATAAGCCACTGGGCGGCCGCCGCACGCTGCCCGCGCTTCCTCTGCGCGACATCATCGTCTTCCCGTACATGGTGTCGCAGCTGTTCGTCGGGCGTGAGAAGAGCATTCTCGCGCTCGACGAAGCGATGGCGCAGAAGAAGGAGATCTTCCTCGCCGCGCAGAAGAGCGCCAAGACCAACGATCCCGGTCCGGAAGACGTCTACACCGTCGGCACCGTAGGCTTGATCGTGCAGCTGCTCCGGCTCGCCGACGGCACCGTGAAGGTGCTGGTCGAGGGGCAGAAGCGCGCGCGCGTCCGGCGCTTCGTCGACACCGACAGCTTCTTCGTGGTCGAGGTCGAGGACATTCAGGAGCCCGCGCAGGCCGACGTCGAGGTCGAGGCGCTGATCCGCAGCGTGCAGAGCACGTTCGAGGTCTACGTGAAGCTGAACAAGAAGGTTCAGCCCGAGGCCTTGATGAGCGTGCAGAGCATCGACGAGGCTTCGCGGCTCAGCGACACCATCGCCGCCAACCTTCCCACCATCAAGCTCGCCGACCGCCAGGGCCTGCTCGAGATGGAAGAGCCGAAGAAGCGGCTCGAGCGCCTGTACGAGCTGATGCAGGCCGAGATCGAGATCCTGCAGGTCGAGAGGAAGATCCGCTCCCGCGTCAAGAAGCAGATGGAGAAGACGCAGAAGGAGTACTACCTCAACGAGCAAATGCAGGCCATCCAGAAGGAACTGGGTGGCGGTGAGCGCGACGAGTTCAAGACCGAGATCCAGGAGATCGAGGAGAAGCTCAAGAGCAAGCGCCTGAGCGAAGAAGCGTCGCAGAAGGTCAAGAAGGAGCTGAAGAAGCTCAAGTTGATGCACCCGACCAGCGCGGAAGCCACGGTCGTGCGCAACTACGTGGACTGGATCTTGAGCCTGCCCTGGGGCGACAAGACAGAAGAGCGCTTCGACATCAACGAGGCGGAGAAGATCCTCGACGAGGATCACTACGGCTTGAAGAAGCCGAAGGAGCGCATCGTCGAGTACCTGGCCGTGCAGGCGCTGACCAAGCACCTGAAAGGGCCGATCTTGTGCTTCGTCGGTCCGCCGGGCGTCGGCAAGACCAGCATCGCCAAGAGCATCGCGCGCGCTACGGGCCGCAAGTTCGTGCGCCTGTCGCTCGGCGGCGTGCGCGACGAGGCCGAGATCCGCGGCCACCGCCGCACGTACATCGGCGCGCTGCCGGGCAAGATCATCCAGAACCTGAAGAAGGTGGGCTCGCAGAACCCGCTGTTCTTGCTCGACGAGATCGACAAGATGAGCACCGACTTCCGCGGCGATCCCGCGGCGGCGCTGCTCGAGGTGCTCGATCCCGAGCAGAACACCACCTTCAACGATCACTACCTCGATCTCGACTACGACCTCTCGGACGTGATGTTCATCACCACCGCGAACACGCTGGGCGGCATCCCGCTGCCCTTGCAAGATCGCATGGAGATCATCCAGCTCACGAGCTACACGGAGTACGAGAAGCTCAACATCGCCCAGCGCTACCTGATCCCGCGCCAGCGCAAGGAGTGCGGGCTCGAGGACACGCCGCTCGAGATCACCGAGAACGCCGTGCGCACCGTGATCCACCACTACACGCGCGAAGCCGGCGTGCGCTCGCTCGAGCGAGAGCTCGCGGGGATTTGCCGCAAGGCCGCGCTGCGCGTGCTCAAAGAGGGCAAGGAGCAGAAGCTCGAGATCCGCGGGGTCGACGTGCCGAAGTACCTCGGCGTGCCGAAGTACCGGCTCGGCAAGAAGGACGAGACGGACCTGGTCGGCCTGACGCACGGCCTCAGCGTCAGCGACCACGGCGGCGACATCCTCGACTGCGAGGTGAGCGTGGTCGCCGGCAAGGGCAAGCTCGTGATCACGGGCCTGCTCGAGAAGGGCATGGAAGAGAGCGCCCAGGCCGCGATGAGCTACATCCGCTCGCGTGCCGGCGCCCTCAAGCTCGACGCGGATTTTTATCAAAAGGTCGACGTGCACGTGCACTTCCCGGACTTCGTCCGGAAAGACGGCCCGAGCGCGGGCGTGACGATGGCGACCAGCATCGCCAGCGCGCTCACGCGCGTTCCGGTGCGCTCAGACATCGCGATGACCGGAGAGATCACGCTGCGCGGCCGCGTGATGCCGATCGGCGGCCTCAAGGAAAAGCTCCTGGCCGCGCACAGAAACCAGATCCAGACGGTGCTGATCCCCAAGGAAAACCGCAAGGATCTGAAGGAAATCCCGCGGCGCGTGCTGAACGCGCTGCGCGTCGTCCTGGTCGATCACATGGACGACGTGCTGCGCGAGGCGCTGCGCTTCGACGACGCCGAGGCGCTGTTCGGCCCGCGGCGCCTGGTGCTCGAGTATCGAAACGGCGAGCTCGTGCAGGACGACGACGACCACCCGGTCCGTCCGTCGACGCCGCCGAGCCCGGAAGAGCAGCCGGGTCTGTCCTGAGGCTCGGCCTCGCGGCTGCGCTCGGTCTCGTCGCCTGCGCGGGCGGCGTGAAGCACGAGCCC
>JALYWZ010000876.1 GCA_030852505.1 Myxococcota bacterium
GCGGAAGCCTTGGTGACGGCGTCGACCGTCGTGCTCCGGCCCTGCCCCGGCGAGGGCGCCTGCATGCCGAAGTTCGGGGGCGCGACCTGGGTCGCGTCGGTGGCGCCCGTCGCGCGCGCGAGCCGCTGGGTCGTGAAGCGGGCGCGGCGCTCACCGCTCGCCTCTTCGAGCGCCTCCCAGAACTCGGCGACGTGCTGGAAGCGGTCGCTCGGGCGGATCGCGAACGCCTTCGAGAACACGGCTTCGACCGCGTCCGTCACCGTGGCGCCGAGCGTGCGCGGGGTCGGGCGGCGTTCCGGGTGGGCCGACGAGAACGCGAGCTGGACGACGTCGTCGCCCTCGAGCGGCGGCTTGCCGCTGATGAGCTCGGAAGCCACGAGCGCCAGCGCGAACACGTCCGTCCAGGGTCCGGTCGCGCCGTAACCGCGGCTGAACTGCTCCGGTGCGCCGTATTGCGGCGTGAAGCTGGTCACGCTCATGCCGGTTTTGGCGAGGGCCGCGTTGAGCTGGGTGTTGTCGGCCATCAGCTTGGCGACGCCGAAATCCAGCACCTTGAGCGTGGCGGACTCCGAGTGCGGGTCGCCGAGGACGAACAAATTGGCGGGTTTGATGTCGCGGTGCGCGATGCCCTTCCTGTGCGCGACGTCGAGCGCCGTCGCCGCTTGCGCGAGCAACCGCACCACCTCGTGGATCGGCCAGCCCGGCGCGCGCTCCCGCGTCTCTTTGACGAGCACGTCTTCGAGCGTGAGCCCGTCGAGCCATTCGAGCACCATGTACGGCATCCACATGCCGTCCGGCGACGTGAACGTGCCGACGTCGCGAGCCTGGACGATCGCGGCCGTCTCGCTCGACAGATCCGTGAGCAGCGCGCCCTCCTGGATGAAGGCTTGATGCAGCTGCTCGCGCTGGTCGACCGGCGCCGAAGACAGGCCGTTGAAGAACTTGATCGCGACGGGCTTGTTCCAGATCGTGTGCAGGGCGCGGTAGACCACGGCGAAGCCGCCGCTGCCGACCAGGCGCTCGACGCGGTACTTCTCGGCGATCGTCTGGCCGACGATGGATAGCGGGTCGTTGTCGTTCATGGTTTTCTCGCGGCGGGCGTTTCGGGGGCCGGTTCGGCGCGGGTGCCGAGCAACACGCCGCGCTCGGAGAGATCGGCGAGCAGCCGCGCGGTCGCTTCCAGCAGGGCGGGGGTGACGGCTTCGCCGGCTTCGCGCGCGGCTTCGGTCAAGCCGGCGCCGAGAGCAGCACCGGACAGCCAGCGCTCGAGCATGGCGGCGGCGAGCGGCGTGAGCTCGAGGTAGCGCACCTCGTGCTCGGGGCTCCTGTAGGCGAGCAGCGTCGTGTCTTTGCGCTCGGGCTCGCTGCGATCTTCCAGCGCTTCCGGCAGGCGATGCACGGCGAAGGCCGAGCGCGACAGCGACAGGGCCTCGATGAAGCACGGCACCTCGTCGAGCTCGAGGCTCGGGCGCGCGGCGCACGGCTCGGGCGCGGCCGCCGCCACGCGGATGTGCAGCGCTTCGTGACGGGCCAGGTCGAGCAGGTACGGCGGTACTCCGGGATCGGAGCGAAAGGCGCTCGCGCAGAAATCGAGGAACTCACTGGTGACGTCGCGCAGGTAGTGCGTGGTCGAGCCGTGCTCCGCCACGAAGCGCTCGAAATAGACGTCGAAGCGCGGGCCGAGCCGCGCCATCGAGCGCGGGATCGCCGCCTCGAGCGCGCCTTTCAACGTGCCTCGGACGAGCTCGCGGTAAACGAGCAGGCGCTCGAGCTCGCCCTGCTCGAGGGCGGCGCGGTCGTCGGGAGAGAGCGCGTGGCGCTCGAAGAATGCGCGGGTGGCCGTCGGATCGGCCGGGTCGAGCTCCGGTCCGAACACGAGCTCGCCGAGCGCCGCTTCAAGCGCTCTTTGCATAGCGTGTCCGGGTTTCTTGGGCCCTCTGGTAGACGCGCTTCAGCCGTGCCACCTCCGAAAGGAGCTCCGGCAGCGGCGGCACGTCGTTGTCCCGCTCGAGCAACACCGGAACGGGCCCGGTCTGGACCAGCGTGAGCTCGAGCAGCTCGTAGACGGGATCGACCACGGGTGTGCCGTGCGTGTCGATCACCAGGCCCTTCGGGCTCCGGTGGTGGCCGGCGACGTGGATCTCGACCACGCGCTCGAGCGGCAGGCTGGCGATGAAATCGCGCGGGTCCCCGCCGTGGTTCTGGGCGTTGACGTAGGCGTTGTTGACGTCGAGCAAGAGGCCTATCCCGGCGCGTTCGACCACGCCGCGCACGAACTCGGCCTCTTCGAGCTCACGCCGGCCCGGGTGCCCGTAGTAGCTGATGTTTTCGAGCGCCAGGGGCACGCCCAGCGCGTCTTGCACGCGGCGCGCGCGCTCGGCGACGCGCTCCAGATTTTCGCGCGCGAATTTCAAGGGCAAGAGGTCGTGAAACTGGCGCGAGCCCGAGCTCGACAAACACAGGTGATCGGAGTGCCAGGGCGAGCCGAGGCGCGCGAGCTCGCGGCGGAGCTCGGTCAGGTACACGGGATCGGGCTCGTCGATCGCGCCGATCGACAGCGTGAGCCCGTGGCATGAAATCGGATACCGCTCGCGGACGCGCTCGAGCTGGGCGGGGTAATAGCCGCCCCGGCGCATGTAGTTCTCGGGAGAGACCTCGAAGAAGTCGACGTCGAGCTTCGGCCCGTCCACGACCTCTTCGAGGAACTCCCAGCGCAGGCCAAGCCCGACGCCGTTGGGGCGCGCGCGCTCCGTCACCGAGCCGGCTCCGTTCAGCCGCAGGTGCCCGCGCCGCAGCCGCCC
>JALYWZ010000026.1 GCA_030852505.1 Myxococcota bacterium
GGCTGAGCGGGCGGCGCGTCACTTCGCGCTGCGGTCGCGTGCCGTGCACGACGATGTTCACCACGTCTTCGGGAGCCGGCCGCTCCAGGCGATAGGTGGCCTCGAGCTGCTCCTCGGCGGCCAGGCTCTCGGCCGTGTCGAAGGCCGTGAAGCCGTCGCTCTCGATCTGCAGGCGGTAAGCGCCGGGCGCCAGGCCTTCGAAGGAGAAACGCCCGTCGGCGGAGGTCCTGCGTTCGGCCACGGCGCGGCCCTCGGAGCTGAGACGCACCCGCGCAGCCGCCAGCGGCTCACCCGCGTCGTCGAGCACGCGCCCGTCGATGCGCGAAGGAGCCGGCGGAGCCTCGGCCGCGGGCTTCGGCTCGAAGCGGAACGCATAGCGATACAGGATCCGCGACTTGACCGGGTTGCCGTTGCGGCGCGCCGGTTCGAACTCGAACGCCAGGGCCGCGGCCTGGGCGGCTTCGTCGAAGCCGTTGCCAGCCGGCTCGACCACGTCCGCCACCGTCACGTGGCCGAGCGCGTCGATCTCGAGCGCGAGCACCACCTCCGCTTCGAGCTGTTTCTGCTCGGCGGCCGGCGGATACACGGCTTTCGCGAACTTGACGAGCTTCGGTGGAGTCACGGCCCGGGTGTCTGCTGCCGCGTCCCGCGCGTCCGTTCCGACCTGCGCTCTGGCCTCGGCCGCACCCAGCAACGCGAGCGCGACGGTCCCGATCAGCCGCCGCTTCGATCTGCCCGACACCATCGCGGGCAGCGATATCTCAGCGCATGCGGCGGCGCAAGTAGTTCAAGACGTCGATTCGGGTGATGAGGCCGAGGAACGTCGAGCCGTCGCAGACGATGGCAACGAGGCCGCGGTCCAAGAGCGTGAACAGCGACGACAGCGGGGCGCTGCGTGGCACGGTCACGAGCTTCTCCGTCATGCTGTCGCGAACTTTACGCCGAAAGGCCGACTCGTCGTCGTGGATCGTGAGCAGCACGTCGGATTCGTCGAGGATTCCGACGATCTTGTCGCCCTCGAGCACCGGCAGCTGCGACACGTCGTAGAGCTTCATCCGCGAGTAGGCGACGAGCAGCGTGTCGTCGGGGGCGACCGAGACGACCGCGCCTTCCTTGCGCGCGATCACGTCACGCAGATCTCCGTGGGTCTCGCCGCGCAAGAACCCCTGATCGCGCATCCAATAGTCGTTGTACATCTTCGACAGGTACTTGTTGCCGCTGTCGCAGACGAAGGTCACGACTCGCTTCGGGGTCTTCTGCTCGCGGCAGTAGCGGAGCGCCGCGGCGACCAGCATCCCGGTCGAAGAGCCCGCCAGGATCCCCTCGTGGCGCAGTAAGTCGCGCGCGGTGACCAGGCTCTCTTCGTCGGGGATCGTGTAGCTCTTGCCGACTCGCGACAGATCACAGATCGCCGGCACGAAGTCCTCGCCCACGCCCTCCACCAGCCACGAGCCGGCCTGTCCGACCTGGCCGGTCTTTACGTAGTCGGCGAGCACCGAGCCCTGCGGATCGGCGAGCACGATCTCGACCTCGGGCGCGGTCTTGGCGAAGAAGCGGCTGAGGCCGGTGATGGTGCCTCCCGAGCCGACTCCGCACACCACCGCGTCGAGCCGCCCCTCGGTCTGACGCCAGATCTCCGGACCGGTGGTGGCCTCGTGGGCACGCGGGTTGTCGGGGTTCTCGAACTGGTTCACGTAGAACCCGCCGAGCTCCTCCGCCAGGCGCTTGGCGAGATCTTGATAGTACTCGGGGTGACCCTTGCCGACGTCGGAGCGGGTCACGCGCACCTCGGCGCCCATCGCGCGGAGGTGCGACATCTTCTCTTGGCTCATCTTGTCGGGCATCACCAGCAACAGCCGGTAGCCCTTGCGCGCAGCCACGAGAGCCAGGGCGAGCCCGGTGTTGCCGGCCGTCGCCTCCACGAGCGTCATGCCGGGCTCGAGCCGCCCGTCGCGCTCGGCGGCCTCGATCATCGACAGCCCGATGCGATCTTTGATCGAGCCTCCCGGGTTCTGTTGCTCGAGCTTCAAGAACAGCGTCGAGCCTGCCGTATCGAGGCCGCTGACCTCGAGCAGCGGCGTGTTGCCGATCAGCTTCAAGACATCGTCGGTCGCGGCTTCGAGGTTGGCCATATTTTCCTTCATGCGAGCGCTTGCTCGATGTCCGTCCACAGGTCGCGCTCGTGCTCGAGCCCGACCGAGAGCCGCACCAGGCCGTCGCCGATGCCGATCGCCTGGCGCTGCGCGGCGGGGATCGAGGCGTGGGTCATCGACGCCGGGTGCTCGGCGAGGGACTCCACGCCGCCGAGGCTCTCCGCGAGGGTGAAGATCCTGAGCCGCGTCAGAAACTGCCGCGCGCGCTCGGTGCCACCCGTGAGCTCGACGCTGATGATCCCGCCGGCGCCGCGCATCTGCTTTTTTGCCAGCGCGTGCTGCGGGTGCGTCGTCAGCCCCGGATAGTTCACGCGCAGCACGCCGGGGTGCGCCGAGAGCCGCTCCGACAGCGCTCCCGCCGTCTCCACGTGGCGTTGCATGCGCACGGCGAGCGTCTTGATCCCGCGCAGCACCAGGTAGCAATCGAACGGGCTCGGCACGGCGCCGATCGCATTCTGGAGAAATTTCAGCTTTTCCGCGAGCTCGGCGTCCGAGGTCAGCAGCGCGCCGCCCACCACGTCCGAATGCCCGTTGATGTACTTGGTGGTCGAGTGCAGCACCACGTGAGCGCCGAGCTCGAGCGGCGTCTGCAGCGCGGGAGAGGCGAAGGTGTTGTCCACGACGACGCGCGCTCCGGCCTCGCGGACGCGCTCGGCGATGCGCGCGATGTCGGCCAGCTTCAAGAGCGGGTTGGTCGGCGATTCGAGCCAGACCAGGCGCGTCTTCGGCGTGAGCGCGGCCAGAAATTGCTGGGTGTCGGAGGTGTCGGCGAAGGTCGTCTTGATCCCGAGCCCGGGCGCCACCCGCGTCAAGAGCCGGTACGTTCCGCCGTAGACGTCATCACCGCACAACACCTCTTCGCCGGGCGACAGGCAGTGCAGCAGCGTGGCCGCCGCCGCAGAGCCGCTCGCGAACGCGAAGCCCGACGAGGCCTTCTCGAGCGCCGCCAGGCATGCTTCGAGCGCCGCGCGCGTCGGGTTGCCGCTCCGTGAATACTCGTAGAGCTTGGGCTTGGCTGGCTCCGGTTGAGCGAAGGTGCTCGCGAGCACGATCGGCTCCATCACCGCACCGTGGCTTTCGTCGGGGGTTTGCCCGGCGTGGATCGCCAGCGTTTCGAACGCAGCTGCCTGGTCGGATTTCGTCACGTTTTCGAAAGTTTGCTGGATGGTTCGCCACGACGCAATTTCCCCGGTGCTGGCGGGCGACTCTCACCTTTCGCGACCGGCGGCTGCTGCTAAAAATCGCCCTGGCAAGAGCCGTGTGCCGGCATGCCCCCGCGCGCCGAGCAAGCTTCGTGGATCGGCGAGCCGCGCCGCTCAGCGGTGACCGGCAGCCTCGATCCGCCGCAAGAAGCGCCGCACTTCGCGGAAGTCGCTGAGGCTGTATTTGGCGAACGAGAACGGGCTGCCGACGCGCACCGTGAAGGCGTCCGGCGGGCACGCGCGAAACAGCTCCTCGTCGGTTTGATCGTCTCCGATCGCCAGCACGAAATCGGGCTCCACCTCGCGGATGATGCGCAGCGCCGCCGCTCCCTTGTTCACGCCGGCGTTGCGGATCTCGACCACCATCTTGCCCTCGAGCACCTGAACGTCGAAGTTTGCAGTAAATTGCGTGACCTCGTCGATCAGCTCCTTGGCGCGCTGCGCGCCGAGCTCCGGCTCGCAGCGCCGGTAGTGCCAGGCGAGCGCGAAGTCTTTCTCCTCGAGCAGCGAGCCCGCGACGCGATCCACGTACATCTGCAAGATCGGACGGATCCGCGACTTCCAGTGTGAAGCGACCGGCTGGAGCAGGCGCCAGGAGCCGTTCAGGTCGCGCAGCGATGCGCCGTGCTCGGCGGCCATGCGCAGCTTCGGATTCGGGAACCAGGCATCGAGCACGGAGCGATCTCGGCCGCTGATCAAGAACGTCGCGTTCTGAGGCTGCTGGGTCAGGTCGGCCAGCAACGACGACAGCTCGTTGTCCGGGGCTGCCAGGTTCGGCTGCATCGCGAACGGCACCAGCGTGCCGTCGTAGTCGAGCAAGATCAGCGCTCGGCGCGCGGAGCGGTAGTGCTCGATGACGTCGTCTTGCAGCGCCGGGGTCAGGTGCTTGGTCGCGAGCTGGCCCTGCTTGGCCTTGACCTTGGCGAGAGAGGCCAGAAAGTGGGTGGCCCAACGCTGGGCGTCGTACGCCTTGAGCCGCTCCTGCATCGGCCGGTTGCGGCGGATCTGCTCCTCCGGCTCCATGGTCAGGGCCTGATGCAGCGCGTCCGCGATCTCGGCGTAGTGGTTGGGGTTGATCAGGATCGCTTCGCTGAGCTCGCGCGCAGCGCCGGCCATCTCGCTCAAGATCAAGACGCCGGTGCCGTCGGGCTTCGAGGCCAGGTACTCCTTGGCAACCAAATTCATGCCGTCGCGCAGCGGCGTGATCAGCGCCACCGGGGAGAGCTCGTACAGCGCGCTCAGCGTCTCGAACTCGAGCGAGCGGTACTGGTACACGATCGGCACCCACTCCATCGTCCCGAACAGGCCGTTGATCTGACCGACGCGCTCGTCGATCTCGTGCTTCATCGTCTGGTACTGCGCTATCTCGGCTCGCGACGGCAACACGGTGAGCAGGAATACGACCTTCTCGCGCCACTCGGGGTAGCGCATCAAGAACTCTTCGAAGCCGCGCAGGCGGTTCAGGATGCCCTTGGTGTAGTCGAGGCGGTCGACCGAAAAGACCGCGGTTCTGCCGCGGATCCCGGAGAGGATCTCGTTCTTCCGCGCCTTCACCGCATCGGAGGAGGCGGCGTTCATGAAGCGGTCGAAGTCGATGCCGATCGGGAACGTGTCGGCGCGGCGCACCTGGTCCTGCATCGCAATCTGGCCCAGGTGGTGGTCGTGGCCGAGCACGCGGAACACGCAGTTCAGGAAATACTGGGTGTACTCGTGGGTGTGAAAGCCGACGAGGTCGGCGCCCAACATGCCGCTCAGCAAATCGCGCTTCCACGCGTTCGGCATCAGCCGGAAGATCTCGTGCGCGGGAAACGGCACGTGCAAGAAGAAGCCGATCGTCGCGTCGGGCACCGCCTCGCGCAGCATGCCCGGCAACAACAGCAGCTGGTAGTCGTGGATCCAGATCACGTCGCCGGGCTCGATCAGCTCGAGCAGCGCGCGGCGGAAGCGCTGGTTCACCCGCACGTAGTTCTGGAACGCGCGCGGGTCGTAATCGACGTGCGAGGGGAAATAGTGGAAGAGCGGCCAGAGCGTGCGATTCGGGAAGCCGTGGTAAAAATCTTCGGTGTCGTCCGCGCTCAGGAACACCGGGTATGCGCCGTGTTTCTCGAGCGCCGTCTGCTGAATCGTGGCTTGCTGGGACTCGGGCACGGCCCTGCCGGGCCATCCGACCCACACGTATTGGAAGTCCGGTTCGGCTTGTTTTCTCCGCTCGAGATAGGCCCCGAGCGCGGTCACCAAGCCCCCCGAGCTCGCCACGAACTCGAAGCGCGAGCCGTCCTGACGCAAGGTGAACGGCAGCCGATTCGACACCACGATCAGACGACCCATTTTCGCGACGCAACTCCTTTCGAAGCGGACAGCCTAGCTCGAACGAGTGGCGTCCCTCCGGTGCTTTACGCTACGGGTCAGTGTGACACGCTACGGCTTTACGTGGCCGATTTTCGGAACTAGCGTCGCCGGCTCCGACGAATCGGCAAAAACTCAATGGAAAATAGCAGCGGAACCTTCGAAGAAAGCGTGCGGCGTTCGGCCGCGATCTGGCGCGACCTCCCCGAGCACCCGCAGCGCTATCGCGTGCTCACTGGAGACCGGCCGACGGGGGCCCTGCACATTGGTCATTACTTCGGCTCGCTGCGAAACCGGGTCAAGCTCCAGAACCTCGGCGTCGAGCTGTTCGTGGTGATCGCGGACTACCAGGTGCTCACCGATCACGAATCGGTCGACAAGGTCCCCGAGCACGTGCGGGAGATCGTGCTCGACTACCTCTCGGTGGGCATCGATCCGGATCAGCGCTCCACCTACGTGTTTCCGCACAGCCACGTTCCGGCGCTCAATCAGCTGCTGGTGCCGTTTCTCACGCTGGTCGGCATGGGTGAGCTCGACCGCAACCCTACGGTAAAAGAGGAGATCGACGCGGCCGGGCTCACCAACGTGAACGCCGCGATGTACGCCTACCCCGTGCATCAGGCGGCCGATATCCTGTTCTGCAAGGGCAACGTCGTGCCCGTCGGACGCGACCAGCTGCCGCACCTCGAGCTGTCGCGGAAGATCGCGCGCCGCTTCAACAACCGCTTTTGCAAGGGTGGAACCGACGTGTTTCCGGAGCCGGCGGCGCTGCTGTCCGAGGCACCGAAGATCCTCGGGCTCGACGGAACGCAGAAGATGAGCAAGAGCCGAAACAACGCCGTCTATCTGAAGGCCACGGCGGACGAGACGGCCGCGCTGATCAAGTCGGCCAAGACCGACGCCGAGCGCCGCATCACCTTCGAACCGGAGCGCAGGCCCGAGGTCGCGAATTTGCTGACCCTGATCGGCCTGTGTACGGGTGAGGAGCCGGCAGCCATCGCGGAGCGCATTGGAGACTCCGGTGGGTTCGCGCTCAAGCAAGCGCTGACCGCCGCGCTGAACGACACCCTCGCACCGATCCGTGCGCGCCGCGCCGAGCTCGCGCGCGACGCCGTCGCCGTCGTTCGCAGCGTCCTCGGTCGTGGCATCGCCGAAGCCAACGCTCGCGCGGGGCGCACCCTCGCCGAAATGCGCGCCGCCATGAACATGGACTACGGCCTCGGCCCGTCCTGACAGCGCACGGCGCGCTCGCGGAGGCTCTGGGGGCTTCTGCGCCCTGGCCGACTGTCCCGTCTTCCGCTCCCTGTCCTGTAATGCTACGCCAGCCATCCCCGCCCGGGCGGGGCCCAGCAAAGCCATGTCAATATGAGCGGCCATTCCAAGTGGGCGACAATCAAGAGGAAAAAGGGCGCGACCGACGCGGCCCGCGGTAAGGTGTTCACGCGCTTGGCGCGAGAGCTCACGACCGCGGCGCGGATCGGCGGCGGGGACCTCGACGGCAACGCGCGCCTGCGCAAAGCCGTCGCCGACGCCAAGGCGCAGCAGATGCCCGGTGAAAACATCAAGCGGGCGATCCAGCGCGGCACGGGCGAAATCGAAGGCGTCTCCTACGACGAGGTCTTGTACGAGGGCACCGGCCCCGCGGGGACCCTGTTCCTGGTCGAGGGCATGACCGACAACCGGAACCGCACCGCCGCCGAAATCCGCAAGGTGTTCGAGAAGCACAGCGGGACGATGGGCGGCTCGGGCACGGCTGGCTGGGCCTTCGATCGCATGGGCGTGATCACCCTCGAGCGAGCCTCCGTCAGCGAGGATCAGTTGATGGAAGCCGCCGTCGGCGCCGGCGCGGACGACTACCGCGACGAGGGGGAAGTGTGGACCGTCTACACACCTCCGAACGACGTCGATCGCGTGACAGCCGCGCTCGAAGCGGCCAAACTGCACGTACAATCGAGCAAAGTCGCGTTCATCGCCAAGACCAAGAAGAACGTCGCCGGACGCGAAGCGGAGGTGTGCCTGAACCTGGTCGACGCGCTCGACGAGCACGACGACGTTCAGAGCGTGCACACCGACTTCGATATCTCCGAGGAGGAGCTGCAGCGGATTGCGCAGCTGGGTTGATCTCTGCCGCGAGGTAGCTCGAGCTCAGGCACTAACCATGCGTGTCGCTTCGGGTTCTCTCGGTAGACGTCAGCTCCGGCTGATCGCGCTGCTGCTGCTCTTGCCCGGGCTCGGCGGCTGTCAGTACCTGTTCGGCGATTTCAGCGAGGAGCCGCCGGGTGAGCCGGGCGTTAGCGGCGGCAACGGTGGCAGCGGCGGCGACCAGGGGACGCCCGCTTTCTGCGCCGAAGGCACGTCTGCGTGCGAGGGCTCGCAGCTCTTGGCCTGTGTCGACGGCTTCCTCAGCTTCCGGCAAGACTGCGAGACGCCGGAGCGCTGCGACGACAGCGGTGCCGGCCGCTGCCTGCTCTGCGTCGAGGGCGAGTTCCAGTGCATCGACGAGAAGAGCTCCCATCGCTGTGTCGGGGGCGAGTGGGTCGCCGAGCCCGACTGCGAGGACGGGTTGAGCTGCGACGAAGAGCTCGAGCGCTGCGCCGCGTGCCGGGCGGGAGACGGCGTCTGCGCCGCGGGTGGCCTCGCCGTGTGCCGCTGCCTTCCGGATCAGAGCGGCTGGGAGGTGAGCACTTGCGCGCTCGGCTGCAAAGACGAGGGGTTGAACGACCACTGCATCGACGGCATCAGCACTCTGGGCGGTCCGCTCGATGCCTGCAGCGGCATCGGCGACTGAACCGAGTCACATGCCCGGCCAGCGAAACTGCACGGCCGAAAAATAGGTGAAGGCCATGTGCGAGAAGATCGCGGGCGAGAGCCGCCCGAAGCGTGCCGCCATGAAGCTCCAGACGATGCCGCAGCCGAGCGCGGCGATCATCAGCAGCGGGTTCGGCCCTGCCACCGGATCGCGCAGCGCGAACAGCGTCGGCGCGAGCGAGAGTGAGTAGCAGAGCGCGGACAAGATCCAGCCGCGCCGCGAGCCGAAGCGTTCCGCCAGCAGATCGAGCACGAGGCCGCGCCACACGAGCTCTTCCAGGGCCGCCGCCAGCAGCAACGCGGCGGTGAGCAGCACGCTGTGCTGGAGGGTCTCCGGATCGCCGAGCTGCAGGTAAACGCGGTAGAGCCAGGCTTGCCGCTCCGTGCCGCTCGGGGTCAGCGCTCCCCGCGCCACGAACGACGCGAGCAGCAGCGCCGCGGCGCTCAGAGCGCCGATCGAGAGGTCGCCCCAGCGCGGCGTGAAGCGATCGACCAGCGTGCCGCGCTCCCAGAACTGGTGCAGGGCCACGGCCGACAGCAACAACGAGGGCAGCAAGATCCACAGCCAGAACAGCGAGCTGCCCTGGAGGCTTTCGCGAAACGCGAGCGCGTTGCCGGCGGCGCTGACCAGGATCGCGAGCGCGACGCGCTTCATTCCGCGAGCCTCTCGCGGAGCCAGCCCAGCAGCCGCTCGGCGGCCTGGGCCTTGGGCGCGGGCCCGAACGGCGCGGCCGTATCCGGGCCGACCAGCGTGATCCGGATGTCGTCCCGGCCGATCGACTCCGCGGCGTGATTGGCGACCACCAGATCGACGCGCTTCTTCGTGAGCTTCTCGCGTGCGCTCGCGATCAGCCGCTCGTCGCTGTCGGTCTCGAGCGCAAAGCCCACCAGCACGGGGCGTGCACCGGTTCGGCGCGCGCCGACCTCGGCCAGCAAATCAGGGTTCGGCTCGAGCTCGAGCGTCAGTGGCCCCGAGCGCTTGAGCTTGCTCTCGCTCGCGGCCTTGGGGCGGTAGTCCGCCACTGCCGCGGCCATGATCAGCGCGTCGGCCTGCGACAGGTCCGCGCCGAGCGCCTCCCACAGCGCTTGCTTCAGCGACAGCGCGCTCTCCACATCGACGCGGCGAACGCCCGCGGGGGTCGGCAGCGCGACGGGACCCGCGATCAGCGTCACCTCGGCGCCCAGGCTTCGCGCTCGCTCGGCGAGGGCGAACCCGAGCTTGCCGCTCGAGCGGTTCGTCAGTGAGCGCACCGGATCCAGCGCCTCCAGCGTGGGCCCCGCCGTGATCACGAGCCTGCGCCCGGACAGCGCGCCGCCCGAGAACAGGCCTGAAATCTCGAGCGCGATCTGCTCCGGCTCGGCCATGCGCCCGAGGCCGCGCTCGCCGGAGGCGACCTCGCCGTCCACCGGTCCGGCGAAGCGCATGCCGTCGCCAACGAGCGCCTTCACGTTGCGCTGGGTCGCCGGGTGGCTCCACATGTTCGGGTGCATCGCGGGTGCCACCACGACCGGGCAGCGTGCGGACAGCGCGAGCGCCGCGATCAGATCGTCGGCGCGGCCCGTGGCCAGGCGCGACAGACAATCCGCGCTCGCGGGCGCGATCACCAGCGCGTCGCTGTCCCTCGCGAGATCCACGTGGAGCTCGCCGCCATGGCCGCGATCGAACAGCTCGCCGAGCGGCGGCTTGCCGTTCAGCCCTTGAAACGTCGCGGGCCCCACGAACTCGAGCGCGGCGCGGCTCAACACCACCTCCACGCTCGCGCCCGCCTTGCGCAAGAGCCGCAGCAACGCGGCCGCCTTGTAGGCCGCGATGCTCCCGGTCACGCACAGCGTGATGCGGCGGCCGGACAGGGGAGACGGCGGTTCACTCATCGGGACGGGTGTAACCTTACTTCACCCGGGCCACTCCGGCGCGGCGGAACGGCGAGACGTAGCGGCTGTCGGGGTCGTAGAAGCGGTACAGCCGCGCGGCCCAGGGACCCGCATAATCCACGCCGATCCGCGGCGAGCGCGCCACCTTCGAGGGAGGGCCGTCGAGCAGGTAGAGAGGGCTCTCGGGGCGGGTCAAGTCGCTGCCGTAGGCGGCCCGGTCGATCGCGAACGCGCGGCAGAGCTTGCCGGGCCCGTTGGTGAGCTCGCGCCGCGCCGCGGCGATGCCCCGGCGCTCGGCCATCAACTCGATGCCTTCGAGCGGCTCGACCGCGCGGATCAACACGGCGTGCGGCAGCCCCGCGGCGGTCGTCACCAGGTTGAAATTCCAATGCATGCCGTAGACGAAGAACACGTAGGCGTGGCCGGGCGGGCCGAACATCACCTCGGTGCGCGCCGTGCGCCGTCCACCATAGGAGTGAGCGGCTCGGTCTTCCGGACCGCTGTAAGCCTCGGCCTCGACGATGCGCCCGCTGACGCGGCCCTCGGGCGTCTCGTGCACCAGCACCTTGCCGATCGCGTCGCGCGCCACCTCGAGCACCGGCCGCGCGTAGAACGAACGCGGCAGTCGCTTCACAGCCCGAGCAGCCGCCCGCCCTGGTAAACGACGAGGCTCGCGACGTAAGCGAGCGCGGTCATGTAGGCGAACATGAAAGCGGGCCAGCGCCAGCTCTTGGTCTCGCGGCGGACCACGGCCAGCGTGCTCATGCACTGGCAAGACAGCGCGAAGAACACCATCAGCGAGAGGCCGGCGAGCGGCGTGTACGTCGGCGATCCGTCGGGTTTGCGCTCGGCCTTCATGCGCTCCCGCAGCGGCACCGCCTCGTCGTCGAGATCTTCCAGCCCGAACACGAGCCCCATCGTCGCCACGAACACTTCGCGCGCCGCGAAGGCGCCGACGATGCCGATCCCGAGCTTCCAGTCGAACCCGAGGGGAGCGATCAAGGGTTCGATGGCCTTACCGAGCCGGCCGCCGATGCTGTACTCGATCGGCGTCATAGGTTCTTCCGCTGCCGGCGCCGGGGCTACCGCTGCCGCCACTTCGGCGGCCGGCGCTGGCTCTCGAGCGTGCTCGGGCGGCTTCGGAAACGAGAGCAGCGCCCAGAGCACGATCGTGCAGCCCAGGATCACCGTGCCCGCTTCGACCAGGAACACGCGGGCCCGGTCGCGCACCATGCGCAGCGTCGCGCGCAAGCTCGGCACGCGGTACGGCGGCAGCTCGAGTAAGAGCGGGATGCGCCGCCCGCGCACCACGGTGCGCCCCAGGATCCCCGCGGCCGCCAGCGTGGTCAGCATCGCGAACAGGTACATCGCGACCATCAACCCCGCCTGGACCGGGATGCCCCCGAAGCTCGCCGATGCAGGGAACAGCGCGGCGATGATCAAGCTGTAAACCGGGATCCGCGCCGAGCAGGTCATCAGCGGGATCACCATCATCGTGAGCAGCCGGTCTTTTTGCCGCTCCATCGTACGCGTCGCCAGGATCGCCGGCACCGCGCAGGCAAAGCCCGAGAGCATCGGCACGAACGCGCGCCCGTGCAGCCCGAGGCCCTTCATGACGCGGTCCATCAAGAACGCCACACGCGCCATGTAGCCCGTATCCTCGAGCAAGCCGATGAACAGGAACAGCAGCACGATCTGCGGCAAGAACACGACCACGTTGCCCACGCCTCCGAGCACGCCCTGCACGATCAGATCGGTCAGCACGCCCTCGGGCAGCGACGCCGCGACCAAGCCGGACAGCCAGGCCATCCCGTCTTCGATCAGCGAGACCGCGGGCTCCGACCAGGAGAACAGCGCCTGGAACACGATCAGCATCACGGCCACGAAGGCCACGAAGCCGAACACCGGGTGCAACAGCAGCTTGTCGACGCGCTCGGAGGCTCGGCGCTTGGGCGGGTGCGCCTCGATCACCCGCGCGAACAGGCCCGGCAAGTGCCGGTCTACGAACGCATAGCGGCTGCCGACGATCTCCAGATCGAGATCGCGGCCGTTCTCGTTGGCCGCCTCGCGCACCCCGAGCACGCGCTTTCGCAAGGCGTCGGGGATGCCTTCGAGCTCGTCGTCCGGATCGATGCTGGTCAAGGCCCACAGCGCGAGCGCTCGCGGGTCCCGCTTGGTCGCGAGGAACGGCTCGGGCAGCTCCGCGCGCACGGCGTCGAGGTCGGAGAGCAGCGCGGCGGGATAGGCGATGCCGGGTTTTGCCACGGGCTCGCGCGCGAGGCCGTCCGCGATCGCGTCGAGCAGCTCGTCCTTACCGCGCCCGCGCCGTGCGTCCGTCGCCACGCACGGGACCCCGAGCAGCTTCGACAGCGCCCGCAAATCGGGCGGATTGTCGCTGACCTCGTCGATCATGTTCACGGCCACGACCAGCGGTGCGCCGAGCTCGAGCAGCTGCACGGCGAAGTACAGGTTGCGTCCGAGCTGACCGGCGTCGACCACCACCACGCACAGGCTCGGGCGGGGGTTTCCCGAGAGACCGAGGATGGCCTGGAGCGCGATCTGCTCCTCCGCCGAGCGAGCCGACAGCGAATACGCGCCGGGCACGTCGACCACCTCGAACTGCTTGCCGCGGTGCAGGACCTTTCCCGAGCGGCGCTCCACCGTGACGCCCGGGTAGTTGCCGACGCGCGCGTTCTGCCCGGTCATGCGGTTGAAGAGCGTGGTCTTGCCCACGTTCGGGTTGCCCACGATCACGACCAGCGGCGAGGGCTCGTGGCTCGCGGCCGCTTCGCGTCCCGCAGCGATGGGTGGCGTCACGGCTCGCCCCCGAGCCGTGCCCCGTCGAACAGCGGCGCGGTCTGGGCGGCGCTCGCGGCCTCGATCGGCGTCACCTCGACCGAGGCCGCCTCTGCGCGCCGGATCGACAGGCTCGAGCCGCGCACCAAAAGCTCGAGCGGATCGCCGAGCGGTGCCACTCCGAGTACCTCGACGCGGGTGCCGGGCAGGATCCCGAGCTCGAGCAGGCGCCGGCGGAACGAGCCGGTTCCGGACACGGCGGTGACGCTGGCTTCGGTGCCCACGGCAAGCTCGGCAAGGCGCATCGGACTATCGGGATGGCTCTAGCACGCCTGGCGAGGATGAAAACGACATTCAAATTCACGCGGGCTTCTGGGCCCCGGCGGCGGCCCGCTCTCGCTTCAGCTCCGCGGCTCGCTGCACGCTTCTGCCGAGCGCGACGGCGTCCACCGAGTGCGGCAGCACGCGCAAGATCTCGGTCAGCGCCTCGAGCATGGCCCGGGCGCTCGCGAAGCGCTGCTCCGGCTCACGCGCGAGCGCTCGATGCACGAGCTCGGAAATCGCGAGCGGCAGCCCCGCTCGCTCGCGCGACAGCAGCGGCACGTGCGTCGTCTGCACCTTCTTCACGACGTCGAGATCGGTCGGCGCGTCGAACAGCCGCTTGCCCGTGAGCGCCTCCCAGAGCACGACGCCGAGGCTGAACAGATCGGTCTGCACGCTCGGCGGTTTGCCCGTGAGCAGCTCCGGCGCGAGGTAGGCGAGCTTGCCCTTGACCACGTTCGGCCGCGTCATGCGCGCGCGATCCCCGGCGCGGGCCAGCCCGAAGTCCGCGAGCTTCACCACGCCCGACACGTCGAGCAGGATGTTCGTCGGCGTCACGTCGCGGTGCAGGATCGGCGCGCTCGCGCCGTTGCCGTCGAGGTGCGCGTGCGCCGCGTCGAGCCCGCGCAGCACCTCCACGCCCACCGCGGCCACGAGCTCCCAGTCGGGCAGCTCTCCGTCGTCGCGCAGCAGGTTCACCCACTCGCGCAGGTGGATGCCGCGCACGAGCTCCGTCACCAGGTAGCGCTCACCCGCCTCGTCGACCCCGAAGTCGTAGACCTGCACGATGTTCGGGTGTTGCAGGCGTCCGCCGACGCGCGCCTCTTCCACGAACATCTCGAGCACCTCGTCGAAGCCGCGGCACGAAGGGTCGATGCGCTTGATCGCGACTGGACGCGTGAAGCCGTCGGCTCCTCGCACGATGCCGCGCCAGACCACGGCCATGCCGCCCTGCCCGAGCGGCTCGAGCAGCTCGTAGCGCCCCGACAGCACGCGACCCGCACGATCTTCCGCGGTTTCGCTCATTGGCAGAGCCCCTCGAGCGCCGGGTAGGACTTAGTACCCAGGGATGAACTGCGGCGCAGCAAGCGCTGGAAAAATACGTCCCGGAACGATCTGCACTGCAACGCGAATGTCGGTTGAAGCGAGTACGACCGGGAATCAAAATCGGTGGGCATGTTTTGCGAGAGTCGTGCGCTGCGGCGCGCCGTCGCGCTGTTCGTCGTGCCGATGGCGTTCGGAGCTGCCTGCGCGTCGAAATCCGATGCGGATCTGTTTGATAGCACCCCCAAGCCGTTCCCCGGCAGGCCGAGTGCCGGCGGCGCCGATTCCAGCGGCGGCGGTGCAGGCCCCCTCGCGACCGGGGGCACTCCCGCAACCGGCGGCTCGGCTCCGATCGGCGTCCCCGTCCCGATTCCGGCCAAGGGCGGCAGCGCGGGCGCAAACCCGGGGGAAGCCGGCGCCGGAG
>JALYWZ010000877.1 GCA_030852505.1 Myxococcota bacterium
AGTCTGGGCCGTGTCTCAGTCCCAGTGTGGCCGGTCACCCTCTCAGGCCGGCTACCCGTCGACGCCTTGGTGAGCCATTACCTCACCAACAAGCTGATAGGCCGCGAGTCCATCCCAAACCGAAAAACTTTCCACCCAACCTCATGCGAGGAAAGGTCCTATCCGGTATTAGCTCCGATTTCTCGAAGTTATCCCAGAGTCCAGGGCAGGTTACTCACGTGTTACTCACCCGTTCGCCACTAATCCCCGGTGCAAGCACCGGATCATCGTTCGACTTGCATGTGTTAAGCACGCCGCCAGCGTTCGTCCTGAGCCAGGATCAAACTCTCCAAAAAAACTGGTTACCCAACACCCCAAAAAGGCGCCAGGAAATTCGATCACTGACAGAGAAACAACTGACTATCCAAAATCAAATTGTCCATCAATCAAAGGAATCCCACCCAACCAAAAAGGCCAGGACAGGGTTCAAAAATTGGCATTGAACATAGTGCACGCTGTTGAGTTCTCAAGAACCAGACGCACCCGGTTCGGCGCCGATCACGGCACCTCATCCGAGGCGGTTTCGTTCATTTCCACCCGGTCATCCCTCAGGACGCATCCGTGTGCTTCAAGCCGGTCGAAGAACGAGTTCTTCGGGGCTTGGAATCGTTCCGCTTGAGGCCGACGAGCGGGTTCTGATGAACTCTTCGCTCGTTCGCACCTTTGGGGCAACGAGTGATTACTCTACGTCGGTCGCACGGGCCGTGCAAGTTGAGCTCGCATCCCGGGCGTGTCGCGCCATCGTCACTCCACGAAGACGCCCGCGAGAGTCTTCTTGCCCCGTCGAAGCACCGCCATTCCGCCGCGGGGAACTCGCCCCTCGAGGGTCGCGGTCTGGTCGTCGATGCGCACGTTGTCGAGCGAGACGCCCCCCTGGGCGATCGCGCGTCGGCCCTCGCTCTGGCTCGACACGAGACCCGTGTCGGCGAGGAGTTGCGCGATGGGGGCGTCGGGTGACGTCGTCGTGTGCGGCAGCTCGCGCAGCGCCGCCTCCAGCGTGTCGGGATCGAGCGCAGCGAGGTCGCCCTGGCCGAAGAGTGCTTGCGAAGCCGCCACGACGGCAGCCGTGGCATCAGCCCCATGCACCAGGGTGGTGACCTCATGCGCGAGGACGCGCTGTGCTTCCCGGCGGAACGGCTCCCGTTCGACGAGGCCGGCAAGGCGCTCGATCTCGGCTCGATCGAGGAACGTGAATACCTTGAGTCGCGACACCACGTCGGCATCATCGGTGTTCAGCCAGAACTGGTAGAAGCGGTATGGACTGCACATCGCGGCATCCAGCCAGATGGCATTGCCCTCGCTCTTGCCGAACTTCGTGCCGTCGGAATTCGTGATGAGCGGCGTGCCGATCGCGTGCACGCCGGCGCCCTCGACCCGATGAATCAGGTCGGTGCCGCTCGTGAGGTTGCCCCACTGATCACTTCCGCCGGTCTGCAGGACGCAGCCGTACTGCCGGTAGAGCTCGAGGTAATCGAAGCCCTGCAGGATCTGGTAGCTGAACTCGGTGTAGCTGATGCCGGCTTCGGAGTTCAGGCGCGACGCCACGGCGTCCTTCTTCAGCATCGTGCCGACACGGTAGTGCTTCCCGATGTCGCGGAGGAAATCGATCGCGCTGAGGTCTGCCGTCCAGTCGAGGTTGTTGACGAGCCGCACCGCGTTCGGGCCCTCACCCGAGAGGAAGCGGCTGATCTGACCGCGGAGGTAACCGACCCACTCGGCGACGGTCTCCTTGGTGTTGAGCGTGCGCTCCGCCGTGGGGCGCGGGTCGCCGATCAGCCCGGTGGAGCCGCCGACCAGGCCCAGCGGCAGATGGCCGGCGAGCTGGAGACGCCGCATCGTGAGCAGCTGCACGAGATTGCCGAGGTGCAAGCTGGGCGCGGTCGGGTCGAATCCGCAGTAGTACGTGATCGGCTCGCCTGCCAGGAGCTCTTTCAACGCGTCGGGGTCGGTCGACACGTGGACAAGGCCGCGCCAGACGAGTTCCTCCCAGACGTCCTCGAACGAGACGTCGTTGTGCTGGCTTTCGAGGATGGCGGGGTCTGACACGCAGCAAGAGTATCAGCGTCAAGGTTATGGATGGATCGTTAACCAGTCGTGGATTAATGTTGTATGCTTATTTCTAACCACATGAATGACCCACTGTGAAGGAGCCAGCCATGTTCGTCGTCACCGCCGACCAGGTTGCCAGCCGCACTCGCGTGGATCTCGCAGGCGTCGAGCGTGACCGGATTCAGCGCGACCATGGCGCGAAGCTGCTGCTTCCTGTCGCCCGTAACGCCGGAGATGAGATCCAGCTGCTCACTGCCGATGGAGCGACCGTGGTCGATGTGGTGTTCGAGTTGACCCGCGACGGTTCATGGAGTGTCGGGGTCGGATGCGGCTCAGTACGGGAACCGCTGCCGGCCGATATCCGCGAAGCGAGCGGCGAGGCGTTCTTCGCCGCACGAGATGCGGTGGAGCGTGCGAAGAAGAGCTCGCCACGATTCGCGATCGAGGCCGAAGCCGCCGATGCCAGCGACGTCGAAGCGCTCTTCAGGCTGGCACTCATCCTGCGGGAACGCCGGTCGGACCAGGGGTGGGAAGTCTACGACCGCATCGTCGCCGGAGCGCTCCAGTCGGATATCGCCGGTGAGCTGGGCGTGAGCGCGCCAGCCATCAGCTCACGCATGAAGACGGCGAACATCCGCGCGGAACTCGACGCCGTTCCGGCGCTCGCTAGGCTGCTGGAGAACCTCGACGCCGCAACGGGAGCACAC
>JALYWZ010000216.1 GCA_030852505.1 Myxococcota bacterium
GCGGTGAACCGGCCGTCGCGGCCGGAGCCGGCGGCGAGGTGGCGGAGGCCGGCGGTGCTGGCGGTGAGCCCGCGCTCGGCGAAGCAGGCTCGGGTGGTGACGGTGAGGCGCTCGATCCGCTCGCCGCGCGCGGGAAGTACCTGGTCGATCACGTGATCGCGTGTTCCGACTGTCACACGCCGCGCAACGAGATGGGCGCGCCGATCGCCGAGATGTACATGGCCGGCGTCGAGTGCTTCGTGGAGCTGCCGACCGGCGAGTGCCTCCACTCGCGGAACCTGACGAACGACGAGACCGGCCTCAAGAACCGCAGCGACGACGAGATCAAGACGATGATCCGCGACGGCATCCGGCCGAGCGCGACCGGCGACGAGGCGCTGCACCCGATCATGCCGTACTACGTGTTCGCGAACACCAAGGACGAGGACCTCGACGCCATCGTCGCCTACCTCCGCACCATCCCCGCTGTCGAGCACGCGCTGCCGCGCAGCGACGAGTTCTTCGCGGTAGAAGCGCCCGCGAACCCGATCGACCCCGACACGATCCCGATGCCGGACGAGGATTATCCGGAGTTCGACAGCGCCGTTCGCGGCCGCTACCTCGCGACGCAGTCGGGGCTGTGCATCGAGTGCCACACGCCGCACGAACAAGCCGCGACCGTGCTCGATCCGGACAAGTACTTCCAGGGCGGCGAGGAGTTCGACCTCGGTCTGCCCGTCATCCCCGTCTCCAAGAACCTCACCTCCGATGCCGCGACCGGCCTCGGTGAGTGGTCGGTTGAAGAGATCGTGGCGGCGATGAAGAACGCGGTCGACAAGAACGGAGACGGCCTGTGCCCGCCGATGCCCGCGGGTCCGATGGCGGCGTACGGCGGCCTCAGCGACGACGACGCGCTCGACATCGCGCACTACCTCAAGTCCCTGCCCGCGATCGAAAACGAGATCGCCGACATGTGCACCTGGCCTCCGATGTGAGTCGATGATCGAGCTTCGTTCCCAAGCGCTTCTCGCCGTGTGTGCCTTGGCCTCTGCTTGCGGCGGGGGCAGCGGCGAGAAGCCGAACGAGCCGAGCCCCGCTGCCGGGGTCCCCGAAAGCGTCGAGCCCTACCCTCGCCCCGACTACGCCCTGCTATCCGAAACGGGCCTGTACGCCGAGCTCGCGGCCGAACACCTCGCGCCCGGCGTGCGAAGCTTCGCCCCACAATTTCCGCTTTGGTCCGACGCAGCCGCCAAGCGCCGCTGGGTGCGCCTTCCAGTCGGGGCGACTATCGACACGAGCGACCCCGATCGCTGGCAAGTGCCCGTCGGCACCAAATTCTGGAAAGAGTTTTCGAAGGACGGCGTCCGCGTCGAGACCCGCCTGATCGAGCGCTTCGGCGAGGGCCCGAACGACTACTTGATGGCTGCGTTCGTCTGGCGTGACGACGACAGCGACGCCGAGGTCGTGATCGGCGGCGGCCAGAGCGACGTCCGCGGCACCGCCCACGACGTCCCTTCGGAGAAGCAATGCCGCGCCTGCCACAACGGCGAGCCCGGTCGCATCCTCGGCTTCAGCGCGCTGCAGCTCGCCCACGACGGCCCCGGGCTGAGCCTCTCCGAGCTGATGAACGAGGAGCGCCTGAGCGCGCCCATCGAAACCGGCGGCGCATCCATCACTCCTCCGGGTGACACGGCCACCCGCGACGCGCTTGGCTACCTGCACGCCAACTGCGGCCATTGCCACAACCTCAACGGCACCGCCTGGCCGGACACGCAAATGGTGTTGCGGCTCTCCCTCGCCGAGCACCAAGTGGAAGACAGCGAGCTCTTCCGGTCCGTCGTCGGTCGCCGCATGCAGTACTTCCGCGACACCGCCGTCACCCACCGCGTCCTCCCCGGAAACCCCGACGAAAGCGGCCTGGTGGTCCGCATGCAGCGCCGCGGCCCGAAAGAGCAAATGCCGCCCCTCGGAACCGAAATCGTGGACGAAGACGGCGTCGCGGCCGTCCGGCAGTGGATCTCGAACCTGCCCGCCGATCTGCCGATCGAAGACTGACTCAGCATCGCGGGCCGACCGGGCCCGAGCGCCCTAGCCGCCCACGGCGACCGGGGCCTCGCACAGCTCCACCGCCGCAGTGCAGGCCTCTGCGTAGGGCGCATCGACCAGGAAAGTCTCGCCTCTCGAGCTGCAGCGGCACCGCACGCCGTCATCCCCCTGCGCGCAGGTGATACTCACGCTGCCGCGGCCAAGGCTCACGGGCTGATCTTGGAGCAGCGCCGGTCCCGTGCAAGTTCGCTGCATCGTACACGAGCCGTTGTCCTCGCGCACGCTGACTGGTCCGTTCGTGCAGGTCGCCCCCTCCGTAGGAACGAACTCTATCGGTGGAGCGCAATACGGCACCCACTTCCGGCAAGTGTCGCCGTCCTCGCCCTGGGTCGGCTCGCCGTTGTTGAAGTAAGCCCACTTCGGGTTGATCGCCGTCGCGGACGAAAAGCATTGGCAGTATCCGTCCTCGTCGCACTCGATCATCGGATCGTAGAGCGCGAAAATCCCGGGTTCGAGCTCCGCAGTGCAGTCCGCCTCGCCGCGACACACGTTGTCCAGGTAGTCCGGGTACGCATCGGTGACGATGCACTCCTCTTCGCCCGTCGGCTCGGGATTCGGCTCGTCGCAGCGATCGAAGAGCTGCTCGCACGCAGCGGCGGGCTCCACCCCCTCGACTTTGTAGCGATTGCCCGTATCGCACCGGCACGAAAGCGGAGTCCCTGTGCAG
The DNA here is from genome assembly GCA_030852505.1 of Myxococcota bacterium. GTDB lineage: Bacteria > Myxococcota_A > Polyangia > Polyangiales > Polyangiaceae > PMG-095. The sequence goes on from JALYWZ010000216.1 coordinate 2,753, forward strand.
ATCACGAACTGTCGGCGAGTCGCCCTTCCCGAAACACCGGTGCTTGGGGCCGCGCTGCGCTCGCAGCGCTGCCGCTTCTCGCAAGCAGTCGGCGAGCTCTGCTGAAGCTCGAGCTCGCACTGCTCTTCTCCAGTGAAAATGTCGTCCTCGCCCGTGAGAAAGAGGTTGGCGGCCGACTGGCAAACACGGAGCCCGACGAGCCCGGTAATTTCGAGCGGAGCCGCCTCCGTGAATGCGCTGCGGCATTCCCACGCCCCGCTCGCGCGCAGGTTGCACGAGATCGACTCCTGCCCCGCACAGTCGAGACCCAGACTGCACCCGCTCGCGCTCATCGTTTGTGAGCGGACCGTGCAGCCACCCGGCGGCTGCCACGGTGGCAACTCCGGCGTCACCCCACCTTCCCCGCCTTCGCCGGAGTTGGCGCCCGCGCCGCCTTTGCCGCCTTCGCCAGCGTTGGCGCCCGCTCCCGAGCTTCCACCCGAGCTCGTGCCCGCGTGGCAAGCGCCGCCTGTGACCGGAGGCTCACCCGCGCCGCCACCGCCTTCGCCACCGAGCACGCCGCCGCTTCCCGCTTCGGCTCCGCCGTTTCCGCCCAGCGGCGCGCTGCCTCCGCTCTCCGTTTGCTCCGAACCTTGTCCGCCTTGTCCGGCCTCACCGTCGCCCGGCTCGCCGCTCTCGTCGAGCGTACACGCAGACACGATGATGAGCGACAACCCCAATACACAACCGATTTCCCGCATGGCAATTACCCCTTTGCGCCCTCTGTATCACAGCTAGCCGGCGAGCGCATGATTGGAGTTGGGCCACGACCTATAACCATCATCCGGACGTCAATGTCGCCGTCCATAGTGAAATCATGGAGGAACGGCCTCGGCCGTCCGGCAGGGGATCTAGAACCCCGCGCCGCCAATCTGCCGATCGAAGACTGACTCAGCGATGCGCGCGCTCGAGCTCCACCGCGAGCGCCTGCTCGAACGCCTGCGCGTCCGTGTAGATGCGCATCAGATCACCGAGCTCTCCGAAGTTCCGCACCAGCTTGGCCGTGATCTGCACGAACGGCGAGCCCGTCAGCATGTACACCCCGCGCAGCGCGTTGCGGTGTCGAGCCAACCAGCGGCACCACTCCGCGCTCACCTCGATCGTCACCCCGCGCGACTGCTTGGCATCGACGAACAAACTCAGCCCGCCGCCGCGCAGATCCTTCTCGAGCTCCTCGAACGGAGCCGCCCCGTGCTCGCCCACGTCGGTACCCGTGATCACCAGCAGCACCACGCCCGGCCCCACGCGCCGCAACCGAAGCGTCGAATCCGCCGACTCCCAGGTGATCTCCGTGATGCGCTGCGAGCTCGCCATGTCCGACTCTCTCACGGGTGGCCGACCGGTCCGGGTGGCTTCTTGCCTCGCCAAGAGCCCCGAGCGCGAACCGGCTACCCCTGAGCCGCGAGGTCTGCTACTGAGGGCCCCGAAGCTCAATTTCACCAAGCCGAAGTGGCGGAACCGGCAGACGCGGCGGACTCAAAATCCGTTTCCTTCACGGGAGTGTGGGTTCGACTCCCACCTTCGGCACTGAGTAGAAAAGAAGTGGCCCGCGCGAGGTTCTGGCTCGACTCGATGGCTGCGTCTAACGATTGCCGGGCTGCGGTCGAGTGAGCGGCGCCTCGAGCTCGCGCTGCAGGCGTCGCTCGTAGACGAGGCAGAGCCCGCGACCGAGCAGGAGCACGGCGGCGGCGGAGGCGAGCGTGAGCGTGATTACGGTGGCGTTGGTTTGCCCCCACAAGCCGTAGACGAGGGCGGCGAGCACCATCCACGGGCGGATCAGGGTGAACGGGCCGAGGATGGAGACGGTCGAGAGCACGCGCAGATCGGGGCCGCCCAGCAGGTAACTGAGGAGCGCGAGCGCGACGCACAGGCCGTACACCGAGAATACGGCGAGCATACGCCGGCCCACGGCCACGAGCGTTTGGTAGTCCGCCGCTGGAGTCGAGGAAGCGGCGAGAAAGGCGAGAGTCAGCGCCGCGAGCGCTACGCACAGGACGAGAGCAGCGAGCGCGCCGAACGATAGGGCGCGCGCATAGTACCTGCGCTTTCGGATGCGGGCGTTGCACGGCGCTGCCCCGCGGAAGCCCGCGAAGGCGCCGTCCAACACGGCGAACAGCACCATCCACGCGGCGATCATGCGGGGCCGCACCAGGTGATGCGCGGCGCGAGGCCCGCGACAGCTCGCTCGAACCCCGCCCGCAGCGAGTGCTCGACACCGATCAGCGTCTGCATCACGCGCAGCACGGGCACGGCGCTCCGGGTCCCGTCGAGCACACCGATGGACCAATCCGGGCACGCGGCGGTCGCTGTGCGGCCGAGGGCTTCGGCGTCGTGCGCCCGCAGCGCGGAGAGAATGCCGTCGTGGCGGGCCAGCGGTTCGCGCATGCGTGCCTGGTGGAACAGCCAGGCGCCGAGCGGCGCGAGGTAGCTGGGCTTGATGTCGCTGTGGAGGAACGCCCGCGCTGGCCCCCGGCGCTGGGCCTCGATGAAGCCGTGGAGCTCGGGACCGCGGAAGTGGTGGATCACGCCGGTCGAGACGAACACGGTGGCGGGCTCGGCGAGGGCGAAGGCGTTGGCGACCTCGAAGCGACAGCGCAGGCCCTCGGCTTCGGCGAGGGCGCGCGCGCGCCGGACCAGGGTCGCGTTGTAGTCGCAGCCAAGGAGCTCGACGTCGGGACCGAGCCCGCCGTGCGCGGCGAGCCAGCGCACCACGTACCCGAGCCCGCAACCCACGTCGACGACCCGGTAAGGCGGCGGCACGCCGGCGGCTCGGAGCACTGCCAAGAGCGGCGAGAGCAGCCGTTGAGTGCGCTCGCCCTGACGGAACTCCTCCGAGAGGCGTTGCAGCTGGTGGTGCGCGCGGAGCAGCACGCCGTCCACGAACTCGTCGTTCAGGCGGCCGTCGCGTGCCGGCCAGCGCGCGACGATCCGCGCGGCGCGGCGCTGACCCTGCGCCCGAAGCTGGGCGACGACTTGCTCGCGCAGCACGGGTTGCCGCGCGAGCGTGACGGGATCGTAGGCGACCACCAGGTCGGAGATCTCACGCCAGGTGTCCAGCATCCCGCGAGTAGTAGTACGTCCGTTGACCCGCGCGGGGTCGAGCAGTACGAGACGTCATGCTTTCCGGCTCGGACCTGGTGGTATTGGTCGCGACGCGCAAGGGCGCGTGGCTTTATCGGAGCGACTCGACGCGGCGCGGGTTTCGCGTTGATGGACCGCATTTCTTGGGGCACATCGTGAGTCACGTGGTGCTCGATCCGCGCGACCGGCGCACGCTGCTCGCGGCGGCAAAGACGGGGCACCTCGGGCCGACCATCTTTCGCTCGACGGATCTGGGGAAGACCTGGACGGAAGCCAAACGGCCGCCAGCCTTCGCGAAGGCGCCGGAAGGCGTGAAGGGCCGGGCGGTCGATCACACGTTCTGGCTCACACCGTGCGGCCCGTCGGAGCCGAACGCCTGGTACGCGGGAACGTCACCGCAGGGTCTGTTCCGCTCGGACGACGGCGGAGAGTCGTGGGAGCCGCTGAACGGGTTCAACGAGGATCCGCAGTATCGGCTGTGGATGGGCGGCGAACAGGACGGCACCCCGGACGGGCCGAAGCTGCACTCGATCCTGGTGGATCCGCGCGACGGCCTGCACCTCTATCTCGGGATGTCGAGCGGCGGCGTGCACGAGTCGCTCGACGGCGGAAAGAGCTGGGCTCCGCTGATTGACGGGCTCGAGGTCGTGGAAGGGTTCGACGCGACGAACGCCACGTTCCACGATCCGCACTGCGTGCGGCTGTGTCCGAGCGATCCGGATCGGCTTTACCAGCAGAACCACTGCGGCATTTATCGGCTCGACCGGCCAGGAAGAACCTGGCAGCGCGTCGGCAAGGCGATGCCGGGCGACGTGGGCGACGTGGGGTTTCCGCTGGTCGTGCACCCGCGCGACCGCGACACGGTCTGGGTGTTTCCGATGAACGGCGAGACGGTCTGGCCGCGCACGAGCCCCGGTGGTCGCCCTGCGGCTTACGTCACGCGCGACGGCGGACAGAGCTGGCAGCGGCAAGACGCCGGGTTACCGCCGGAGCAAGCCTGGTGGACCGTGAAGCGACAGGCGCTGTGCTCGGACCAGGGGACGCCGCTCGGCCTTTACCTCGGAACCACCAGCGGCGAGCTCTGGCAAGGCCAGAACGAGGGTGAAGACTGGCAGCTCGTCGCGCGTCACTTGCCCGAGATCTACGCGGTCGAAGCGCTGGAGCTCTCCGCATGAAGGTCTCGATCCCGAGCCCGCTGCTGTCGTACACGAGGCGCTCCGAGGTCGATGCCGAAGGCACGACGCTGGCGGAGCTGATGGCCGATCTCGACCGCCAGTTCCCAGGTTTGCGCTTCCGCGTGATCGACGAGCAGGACCGCTTGCGCCCGCACGTGCGCTTCTTCGTCAACGGCGAGCAGATCTTGGATCTTTCGCGCCCGCTCGAAGCGACTGATTCGGTGCAGATCGTGCAAGCGTTGAGCGGCGGCTGAGGCTTCGTTAGACTGCGGAGCGATGGCCAAGCGGCGCGACGACGAACGGCAAGCGCCGGCTTCCCTCGGGGAGGTGCTGGCCGACAGCCGCAAGTATGCGCTCGCGCGCTCGCGCGCGCCGATGGATCGCTACAGCTATCGCC